>JADFXK010000372.1:3916-4391 GCA_015233625.1 Deltaproteobacteria bacterium
GGATTAGTCCCTGACTGGGGTCTTCCAGCCGGCATAACAACTTGAGCAAAGTTGACTTGCCTGAGCCGGATGGCCCCTGGATACAGACAAACGACCCTTGCGGCACCTCATAGGTTACCTGGTCGAGCACGGGACGGGCCTGATTATAGGCAAAAGAGACATTTTCAAGCTGGTAAATGGCTTCAGTCATGGTTCAGCATATATCAAAATGGATCCTAACCTCAACCTATATTTGCACAAAGCAATAGAAAAGATGTCTTCCTTAAGCGGCTGGAGTCACCCAGGTGTCTGGCCTCAATCACCGGTGACAGGAATTTTTCTCGTTTGATCAAGCTCCTTGCTATTTATTTGATGTTATAAAACTTCAAGTTATGATAAAGCATAATGGATAAGAAGAAGTCCCTTGGAACAATCCGGGGCAATCCCATGAAGTGATTTACATTTAGTAAAATCATCCTGTTACCATCACGGGAGG
>JADFXK010000373.1 GCA_015233625.1 Deltaproteobacteria bacterium
CCGAAGAGGTCATCCCCATATGCACATATCGGGAGGATGGTCCGATGTTTTCGGCCAGATTGGTCGTGAAGGCAATCACGTCATGTTTGGTGACCTGCTCAATTTCATCAATTCGTTTTACATCAAAGGCCGCCTTCAGCGCAATCTCGGTTGCGGCTGATCGAGGGATCATACCCAGTTCGGCCATGGCCCGCACCACGGCCAACTCCACTTCCAGCCACTTCCGATACTTGTTCTCAAGCGCCCAAATGTGCCCCATGTTCCTTCTAGTATAGCGTTCAATCATGTCAAACTCCTCAATTTAGACCAGATAAACTGGAAAACAAAAACGGCCGCCCTCAAGTCAGCGACGTCGCCGTCACCGGCTCGGCTAGTGGGTCTGCGGAGCGCATGCCGCTATTGACTGTCACTAAACTAAATTTCTGATAGTTAGTCAACTTCATTATCCTTGGACGCTTCCGCCACCGCGGTCTTGAAGAAGTCTTCCAGTTCCCGGACTACCTGGATATCCTCAAATATCAGGTGATTATTACTCATAATTTTCTGGTGGATATCTTCCCGGTAAAGACTATCCGTGCCCAGCCGGACAGCCAGGTCTATGTACTCCTGAAGGCTGGAGGCGACACAATCATTCATCTCCATCTTCCGATAAAGGGCGCCGGTCATCCGACCCCGCATGAACTGTCCCGGCCAGGTCACAATTGGAATCCCTACAGCCAGTCCTTCATAGGTGGTGTTCCCTCCCCCAAAAGGAAAGGTGTCCAACATCACGTCCGACCCGGCCATGAGGCTCAGGTAATCATCAAAAGCCATTCGAGGCAAAAGGTTCACTCTATCTGCCACATCAGGCATAGTCTGCTTAAATCGTTGGGCCAACAAATCGCTCCAGTGTTTATGAGGCCCATGCACCAAAACTATCAATCCGGCCCCATCGGCCCGCAGTATTTCCGCCATGGCCTGATCAAACTCTGGGTGAATTTTATAGAGACTCTGGGGGCAGATATAGATATGCCGATCTCCAGGTAGATTAAAATGCGACCTATCCTGAAATCCGTCGGGTAAGACCGGCCGATAGTAATAGGCCGGCGGAGAAGTCAACCGGATTAATCTTTCGGTGTAGTGACCGTCACCGGCCGGGGTCTCAAACCCATCACAGGAGATGAAATAGTCAACCGTATCAATCCCCGTGGTCACCGGATGGCCCCAAGTGACGCACTGGACCGGAGCCAACCGTGAAAAAGCCAGAAAATAGGTCACCGTATCCATTCCGATGTCGGTGAACAGCAAGACGTCCAATTTCTGCCGGATAACCACCTGGCGGATGACTTCCAAATCTCCGGTCAAATCAAAAAAAACATCGGCGCTATTTCTGATAAAATTTGAAATTTCATCTTGATACCGACCAATTGAAAACACCGTCACCGCAAAGCGCTCCCGCGACAGTTGGGCGATCAAGCCGCGGCAGATCTTTCCGATGGTATGGTTTCTGAAATGTGACGAAATAAAACCAATCTTGATTTTTCGATGCTCAGCCTCATCCGGTTTCATGACCGGAAGAGGTGAAGGACGATAAGCGGAACGAATCACAGCCGCCAGTTGCCGCTGCACTGAAATATCATTTAACCCTTGGTAAACTGATAAGAAATTACTCACGCCGATCTCGACCAGCGGATGGTCTATCGTCAAGGTTTCGTTACTTAAGGCCATTAGTTCATCTTCGAGACGTTGGCGGCATCTGGTTAAATCATCCATCGACTCATAGACCCGGGGCAAGACCAACGCTTTTCTTATTTTTAACCCGGAGGTAGGGCTGAGGCTTAACGCTTGGGAAAACGCGGCGATGGCTTCTTCGGCTTTCCCTTGTTCCGCCGTCAGGCTTCCCAAATTGTAGAATGCCCGGTAAAAGTCCGGCTTTATTCGGATCGCCTCCTGATAATGGGCCACCGCCAGATCAAACTCGGAAATATTCTTGTAAGCCACGCCTAAATTAAAATGGGTCATGAAATCATTAGGTTTGATCCTAACCAGAGCTAAATACTGTTCAATTGCCCCACCGTAGTCGCCGTGTTCGAAGAGCAGGCTGCTCAGATTGTATCGGGCCTCAACAAAATCAGAGTCTGAGTCTATCGCTTGCCGGTACCGCTCAACGGCCTCGCCGTCATGACCCAATTTTTTTAAGATAACGCCCAGGTTATAGTAGGCTTGGGTATAATCCGGGCGCAATCGAATGGCCTCTTGATATTGCCCCCTGGCCTCATCTAGTCGTCCCGCCAAACCCAACGCCACTCCCTTATTCAGGTGAAAATCAGGTGAATCCGGGGCTAAGGCCAGGGCCCGATCGAAAAAGTCCACAGCCTGCTCCAAACGGCTGCGCCGGATTTGAACCAACCCCAGGAGATGCCAGGCATGGGCAAAATTAGGGTCCTTATCCAATAACTGCCGCCCCATTGTCTCGGCTCGATTGAACTGTCCAGCCTTGAAGTATTGTTCTGCCTCGATCAAGGAATTCATCAGTTCAGGTGGGTACTCCACCGCGGCTGGCTGAGCGGGCCTACTCTTTTTTCGTACTTTTATTTTTATCTTGCTCATCTGGTTATAACTCTTCAAAAAAAGTTCGTAGGAGGAAGTTTGGTCAGGTAATCGGACAACTGGGAATAAAGGACCTGGCCCGGCTTAGAACGGCCGGGAGGAATATCGGGCTGGATGTTTTTATGTGGCAAAGGGCCATCGCTGGGTGGCCATGGCCCTTCGCTTGATGAAATGATGCTCTCGAGGTCTGCCGACTTTAGACGGTTTTGCGGTGACTAGGATCTGACTTCTTCAGATCTCTTGGCCCGAATGCGGGCTAAAACCGTTTGAGCCTGAGCATCAGCCCCCGGAGCGGCTCCGGCGATAAGTGATTCCATCGAGTCTTCTTTGGATGCGGTGGCGATTTTATCTTTGGCATCTAGAAGTTGTGTCTGGGCAACTTGCCGTTCACGCATCTCCTTCAGTTTATTCAAACCACTACCGTCAAAATGTTTAGAGGTTATTTCCCGGCCCTTATTCACGTTATGAGTAGATTTGATCTGCCGGGCGATCCGTTCGGCCTCTTCCTTGCTGGCCATGGCTTTCTTCCAATTGGCTTGAGCGATATCGACGTTTTTCTTGTGTTCCGCCATGTCAGTCCGCGCCACCTCTAAATCTTGCTCCAGTTGGACTATCCGGTTGGCGCAGTCCAAGGCCTTGTCCTGATTGCCGGAAGAATCGTAACCCGTCGCAGCGTCCTCCAACTGCTTGATAAGACCTTCTAATCGTTTCACCTCCCGGTCCGCGGCGTTATACATTTGCAGTATTTCCGCATAACGTTCTTCATACTCTTTGATGCTTTTTTCATATCTCTTCACTTCTTGCATAGCTTGATTGGGTCTGTCCGAATCTTCCACCCAATCCTCGACGCTATCCTTCTTGCCCATGATCCAGTTGGCCAGGCTTCTACCAAATCCTATTGCCATATGTTGTTTCCTCCATACTCATTAGCCTTAATGGTTGAACGACTGCCTTTCATCATCGGAAAATCAAAAAAACCTGCCCCCGCCGTGACGGGTCTATTTGGACCCCGTGAGGGCATTTTCGACTAAAGTCAAAACCGCTTCTTGACCATCGAGCAGGGCGTCCAAAATGGCCTCCAGTTCCTGCGCATCCAGTCCTTCCAGGTCTCGCTTTTCCGTTACGACAATCATCACATTGTTCGGATTGCTGTAAGTATCGCGGCCAATCGCAACACCCTTTAGATAAGTCGCCACCTCCAGAAGTTGATTCTTGATTTCCAGTTGCTTTTCCAGGGGCAAGTGGGTGATCTGTTTTTCCTCGCACACATTAACCTGGAAAAACATCTCTCCGTTACGGATGGACAGGAAAACCGTCAGCTCTCTCGCCCCTCCGGGCATGGCTTTAACAATCTTGTAGGCCACGTGATCAGGTTCCTCAGTCAAGGGAAGGACGACATAACCGGCTTCGGCTAAAACAACGCCCAGGTGCCTGTACTGGGTCTTGCGTATCATAATATCCACGATATGTTCCTCCGATTTCCTTTTGTTATGATTAATGACCTTAACAGACTAAAACAAAGTCTAATCTTTCCGTCAAATACCTAATACCGTCGCCAATTCTGTTATGATCGAGAGTGTTTTGGGAAAAGTATTGTTCAATTCAAGGAGCGTAAGGTTCAATGTCCCTTTTCTATGCACAACCGCGTGACGGGCTTTCATAATGTTGTCCCAGGCCACATGAGATTCCGTATTCAACACCCTGGAATTAAAAATTTCTTTATAATCTTGTCCAAAGCGAGCCAGGGTTTCGGTGATTTTTTTGAGGTCGGGACTTCTAAACTTCTGAGC
>JADFXK010000374.1 GCA_015233625.1 Deltaproteobacteria bacterium
TCCTCGACGGCTTGCTCAATCATGATACGGCTCTTTCTATTGAGGAAATCTTCACCGATACTCATGGATATACCGAATATATCTTTGCATTATGCAATCTGTTGGGCATCAAATTTTCCCCGCGGATTCGGGACTTGCCGGATCAGAAACTGTATAAATTCGATAAAAAGAAAAACTACCAGAATATTGATCCACTTATAGATGGAGTGATCAATTCAGACCTGATCATCGAACAGTGGGATGAGGTTGCTCGGGTTATGGCCTCTCTCAAAAATCATACCGTTGCTCCATCACTTCTCCTATACCGCTTGAATTCCTACACCCGGAAAAACCGGTTATTGAAAGCACTTCGTGAGATTGGGAGGATATACAAGACCATTCATATTCTCGAGTATATCGACATTCCGGAAAAACGCCAAGAAATACGGTTTCATCTTAACATGGGAGAGAGCCATCATACCCTGGCCAGGTTCTTATTCTTTGGAGAACAGGGGGAACTGCGCCGTCAGGATTACTACCAGCAAATGAACAGGATAACCTGCCTAAGTTTGCTGATCAATGCCATCATTTGTTGGAATACATTAAAACTACAAGATGTTTTAGCTCAGCTCGAACAGGAAGGGAAAACTATCAGTAATGAAACCCGCAAACATGTAACACCAATGCTACATGGCCATATCAATCCATACGGGGAATATCATTTCAATGTGGAGTAATTTCTGCTTCGCTATGTGGCTATATTATACGCTAAAAACCCTTAACGGTGTTTTCTGCACGGATGTGAGTAAGAGGCCAGCAAAGGAAATCAGGCCGGTTTACGGCGAAACCCAATATCCCGGTCAGGCGCCGAGTAATCACGCGGTTATCTCCTGTAGACATTCAGGGATGGTTATTTGGGGGGAATTGGAATTTTCAGGAAGGGAGGTCAGTCAGGTGGATGGATATCAGGATGCTCAGACGGTCGGCCAGCCGGATTGGCAGGTGGTCGTACAAATAGATGCTCAAGTAGTCGGATAAGTGGTCTGTCAGTCAGATGGTTAGTTGCTCGTTGGGTAGCATCGGACGAATTTCGTTCTAATAGACCAGTCCGAATAAGCCCCAACGGGGCGCACTAGGTTAGCCCAGCGGCAACGCCCTGGGAAGAAAGGAGGATGGCTGCTCAGCCGGTCGGTCAGGTGGGGATAGCTGGTGGTTAGTTGCTCGTTGGGTAGCATCGGACGAATTTATTTATAATAGGCCATTCCGACTAAGCCCCAACGGGGCGCACCAGGTTAGCCCAGCGGCAACGCCCTGGGATGGTTTACGGGTCAGCCGGCTAAATCATTTACCGAACGGCCGGATATATTTGGCCTCGAATTTCACCGTCTGGAAAGGCCGAAGTATGTACGTTCAAATAAAGCCCACCATTCATGAAACTGTTAAATTGGCTGTCCGTCAGCCCGGCTCCAGCCGGAACAGTTATGCTTTGACCATCAATCACGAGCGGAACGATGATCGGTCCATTTACGCCAACCGCGCCGCTATGGATATGGGCGCCCGTCACGTTGGTCAGCCCGGTAATGGTGACTCTGCCGCTGATGGCCCTGGTGTTGAAATCAACCGCCAATACCCCCAACTCCTCTGCCGTGATCCGGGCGTCCGGTGTACGAGCCGGCGCTGCACGGTGGTGACGTTGCCGGTGCGACTCTGAGCGGAAAATTCTGGCGTTTTTGCATCAATCTGATATAATGAAGTTGATTTCACCTCAAAAACATGACCACCGCAATAAAGGAAAGGCCGCCGATGGGCGCTGCAAGACCACAAATCACCATTGAAGATTTGCTTCAGGGAAAAGCCTTTGATGAACAACAGCAAGCCATCAAAGAGGGCTTGGTTATTCGTGGTTACATCAACGGCGAGTTGAGCATGGGGGAAGTGGCCGAGGCTTTGGGCTTAGGATATGTCGAAGCTCAAGATTGGCTCCACAGCCGAGGCATTGCCACCATGCGGAATTTACCGCCCGACCTGAAGAGGATCACAAAAAAAAGCCTGCATAATGTGGCAAAAAGACTAAATATTGATCTCTCCGAGTAAAACATGGAAGCTGTTGTCTGTGATACTTCAGTGTTGGTGCGGTTGTTCAAAGGTAATGCCTTGTATTGTTTAGCAAGTCTTTTTGGCAAGATTTACATTCCATTGGCTGTCCGGGACGAATGCCTTGATCAGCCGGTAATTGACGCCATCTGAGAATCCCCTTTTGAAATTCGGGAAGTCAAAAAATTGCTTGATTTAGGCAAGATGGGGGCGGGAGAAAAGGAAGTCATCAGTTTGGCCGCAGAATTGAAAGTAGTGACAATTCTGACCGATGACCAAAAAGCCATCAGTCGGGCTGCCCAATTAGATCTAAATTTCGATATATTAGAATCAGAGGACGTGCTTAAGCTCGCCAAAAGAGGCGGTATTCTTCATTCAGTAAAACAAGTGCTCGACAACATGCGAATCAACAAAGAGCATCTTGAGGATGAAGTTTACTGGAGAATTTTGGAAGAAGCAGGCGAAATTTAACTCCCCCTCACTCCTCAGCAATCACCCTCCCCAACTCCGCATCCGTCATCCGGGAATACTGCGCCGAGTAGGCGGCGTTGCGGTGCCCGAGCTGGCGCTGTACGGCCGCAATGTTGCCGGTCTTGTCCATGATGTACTTGCCCATATAGCGCCGTGAGCCTCTGCACCGTTTCCTCTTGTTCAAGCAGAGTCAACGGGATGGACAGAATCTCCTTAGCCCTGGTTGTGGCAGTCGGCGTTCCGGGCTCAAAGCGAAGAGAAAAAGGCGTTAACGAACTTCACCATCTTCCAGCCGGCTTCAGTGAAGGCTTGCTCTATTTTTCACCCAGCAATAAAATACCTTGACTTTGTTTCCAATATCGCGCGGCAAGAGCCCATCGTGCTGCAACCGACCGACCACGATACCGGGCGCAATACCGACCTCATCAGCAAAGAGTTGAATCGCCGCCAGGGTTGGTTGTCCTTCCGCCAAAAAACGACGCAGTGCGTTCGGGGGGATTAATTTGTCTCGGGCGAAGGCGTTGGCTTCTTCTTCTTTTGCTCCGTCCAGGCCATTGCTCTCAATGAAGACTTCCTTGCGGCCGTGCTTGAGAATGTGGCCGGCCTCATGGAAAAAAGTGAACCACAGATGGTCGTTGCTCTTGTAACGCAGACTCAATTGAATGACGGCCTTGTCCCCCATCCATCTGGTGACGCCATAGACACCGATTTTGGGAAGTTCAGGGACAAAAACCACGGCTACTCCGGCGGAAGCGCATAGTTCCACTAATTTAGGCTGAAAGACTTGGGGGATCTCCTTAGTCAGCTCACGAATCTTGGCAAGAATGTCTTGAAAGCGGTTCCTGTCAAACGGCGCACAATCCATTTTTTGAGCTTCGATTTCTCCTTGACGCAACCAGGCAGAAACAGACTCCGCATCCGATTCAAAACAATGAGTTCGACGATAAGCGACTTGATGCTCCTGCCACACCGTTATCCATTGTTCCGGAGAGGCGATACCATAAAACCGTAGCACAGCCTCAAGCTGAGCCACCTTGTCTTTGAGTTTAGGAATCCACCCTAGTTTGATTAGATCGTTAAGCGGGATTCGTTTCAACCAGTCAAGGTGCGACTGCAGGCGGGCTTGTTCGGCAAGTCGAATCTTGTCTTCCTGATATTGCCTTTCCAGGTTATTCCAGAAATGAGCCGGACGACCCAGAGTACGTTCCAACTTCAACGCGGTCTCCGGGGTAATCGGCGACTTGCCCCTGATAATCTCATTGATGGTCTTCTTGGTCAGCCCTGTCCTGGTGGCCAGCTCGGCCTGGGTCATGCTGTAAGCCTCAAGATAATCCTCCAGCACTTCTCCCGGTGTGACCAGGTCATCAGGAATATATTGGTTTAGTCGGGTGCTAACCATGAGTGTCCTCCACTCCGAGGATTTTGATGGCGGTAACCCGGCTCCAGTCCAAGCCGCCGCCTTTCTCGCGCTGCGGAATGGGATTGTGATCCGGAATAAAAATCAGACGATAGGGATGGTCCAGGTCAACGGAGAGCTGGCCGGATCGCCGCCCTTCAGTTAATTCATGACATCGTTCAGGTCCGCTTTTCGGAGGCCAGAAGTCCATGAGACTCTCGGCCGCCCGCAGTGCTTTCATACAGCGCCTGATCTTCTTGGCCCGCAAGGTCCCGTGATTTCTTTCAAGCTGGGCACCCTCGTTGAAGGATTTCGACCTGTGCGGGTAGTTTAATGCTACCCAAGATAACCGATGAATTTATAAGTTTTGTATTATCATCTACATAGTAATAGTACTGGACAAAATTCATAATATCAGTATGCTGTGGTAGGACACTC
>JADFXK010000375.1 GCA_015233625.1 Deltaproteobacteria bacterium
CGAGTTAGATTTGGACCGGTCTCTTGAAGGACTGGGGCACCGATCTATATCTAACCGAGCGACTTGCATTATTGGCTACTCTCAAGGGGGTAAGACTTCTTATTTACCCGACTCGTTTAACGATTAATAACTTCTGTCGATCTTGACAGAGTCATCTCTAATGGGGAAAGGATTTCCCATCTAATCAAATCAAGGAGGATGAATCATGAGTTTCTCAGTCGTCAATAATCTTCCGGCGTTAGGGGCCTATAATGCCCTGGCTGGCGCCAACAAAAATCTGGCCAATGCGATCGATCACCTGTCCACCGGTCTCCGGATTAACGGGGCCAAAGATGATCCTTCCGGTCTGGCCATCTCTCAGCGCTTCCAAGGCCAAATCAACGGGCTTAACCGGGCCTCCATGAATGCCCAGGATGGCATTTCCATGCTCCAGGTAGCCGATGGCGCGCTTAACGAAACCCAATCCATCCTGCAAAGGATGCGGGAACTGGCCGTACAGGCTTCCAATGGAACTTTAACGTCGCAGGATCGGACGTCTATTCAAGATGAAGTGGACCAACTAAAGGATGAAGTCAACCGTATTTCCACCACCACAGAGTTCAACACCAAAAAACTACTCAACGGAAATTTATCGGGCATTTGGTCCACCGATCATCCCGACGAACTCCATGCCTACATCACCGGCCAGGTCCGGGAAGGCAATTACCGGATCAGCGTTCAGGCCTCCGCCACGGGCACCAATGAGGTCTGGAAAAGTGATGTCATGGAGTTGAAAAATCCATACACCTCCACCACTAACTCACTTGCGGTCAGAGTGACCAATACCAACGGATCTATGCTGAATTCGGCCGGTATCACGGTGAATCAGGCCAATGTCGCCCAGGATGCCACCTATTATTACAACATCCAACAAGGTCAGGCGGCGGAACTCCAAGGCTCAGCAGTGGGGTTGGCGGATTTGGCCATCTCGCATACCAATGCGTTGCTCTCCGGGACTGATTCGATCCAGAATCAGATGGGAAATCAGGTCAACGGCACTGATGATGCCCTGACCACCACGACTGAAACGGTTACCTTTAATCAAGCTACATCTATTGTCTTCTCCGGCCAAGCAACGGTCAGTGGTCAAGCTACCGTCAGTTTTAGGGCCGGAACGTATAACATGACGGAGATAGAGTGTGCCATTGAATCCGTCAGCTGTGGCCAATATACGGTCACCTGGTCGGCTAACGGGGCCGCAGCCGGGGGCTTCTTCATCGATGTGACTAATACTCTGAATGGGACATTGTTGAGTGGATCCATGACGGTCACCGGAGACACCAACGCTCTCGGGCTCGCCAACACTGTGTTTACGGCCGGCGGCGGCGTAACCGTAAGAGGGAGTCAGAACACCGAGAATTCCTATGTGTTTCAAATCACCGGTAACGGCGGTGTCAGCGCCGGAGCTACAGCGACTTTCGATATTTTTGCCAACGGCCATAGTGCGACCATCAGCTTTAGTTTGGACAAGTTCTCTGGAAGTGTAATGGGGGGTAATGCGGCCTACACTACCGTGGCCACGGCAAATGTTGTGCGCTTTAATGAAAGTGACGTGCTGAGCACAATCAACACTCAGTTGGCGGCCCAGCAACTCGGTGTTCGGGCTGAAATAGATATCAATCATGGACTATATTTGGTGACGACCACGGCCGATGGAACAGCCAGGCCGAGTTCATTCACCGTCGGCAACCTGAGTCATATAAGCGGCACCTATTCCGTAAGCTCCCTGGGTCTTTCCGCCGGATCTTTTACGGGTACGGGGAACAACCAAATCGTCTTTTCGGTTAACCAGTCCACGGTTTACACGGCCACATTAAACGATGTTACCTATTCCGGGTCTGTGACCGGTTTTAACCAGTTGGCCGGCGCGCTGGAATCGGCGATGAACACGGCGGTTTTGGCAGGTGGAGGTTCGACAGACAACACGGTGGATGTAGTGTTTGATACTGCTGATGTCACGTTCAACATCATCAGCCGCAAAGTCGGGGTTACGATAACTGGGGGCACTTCTCAAGTCCAGTTGTACGACGGGGCCGGATTGGCCAGCGTTCTTTGTAGTGTCGGATGGGATTTGACGACCCTGGCGCAAGGGAACAACGACGGGATGTCTTTGGCCATTTATTCAGACTCTGCGCAGACGCAACTGGCGACCAATATTTACAACCGGCGTGGCATAGATGCCGCGGCTACGGGTTGGTCAGCCGCAGGAACGACCACGATAAGTGCAGATACGACCCTGGCCGGCTTGGGGCTGCAGTTGCATTTAAGCACTGCGGTCGCCACAGTGGGAAATAGCGGAAATATCTTGCTCGACGTGACCAAGGTCGGCGATGTGATTTCCATCGCCAAAGGAACCAATACGTTGGGTGAGATCGCCCAATTCTCAGGTTTGCTTGATCAAACTCGAAATATGACCATTTATGCCAATGGTCAGAAGGCTACGGTTTATTTCGACAAATCGACGACGCTGGATCAGTTGCAAAACATGATCGCTTCATCCATCACCACCGATATATCTGCAGGAGGATTGGGCCTCAAAGTCAACGGCACTGCCCAGGATACCGTTTATGAACACGTGGCCGATTACATTACCAACACCGCGGAAGGAACCTACCGGCAAAGCTCAGGAGATGCGGCCGTGGACGGGACTATGGTGATCAGGTCTCCATGGGCTGGAACCGCCGGACAAATCTTTTTCGGAGCCGATGAGGACCTCCAAACAGCCTTTAGTTTCGCTCGTATTCGGAGTGCCTCGGACGACAATGGTGTTGATCCCTGGTTTGTCCAGGTCCAAGATGCCCACACAGGTCAACAGCTATACAGCCGAAAAGTGGCTTCTCCTGAAATAGATAACCTTATTCCAGGGGTGAATGTCAAATTCTCACCGACAGTAGACGTAAATACAACCTGGAATACGAACACCGGGCAGTTTGATTTCTCGGCCGATAGTGGCCCTCAGACTATGGTCCTCCATGTGGTTGATCGGCACGTCGATTTAGCGGTGGGAGCCAACGCCGGCCAAAATGTCGGCACTTACATCGGTCAGATAGATACCGGATCGCTGGGCTTGGACAATGTCCTGGTGGTGGATCCGACCCTGGCTCAAAGGTCGATTTCCAAGATCGATAAAGCTGTAAACCAGGTCTCCTCTGAACGGGCTAGAATGGGCGCCGTAATGAATCGTTTGGACCACACTATCAATAACCTGGCTGTCCAAAGTCAAAATATGACGGCGGCCGAGTCAACCATCACCGACCTGGATATGGCCAAGACAGTATCCCAAATGACCAAATATCAGATCTTGAACCAGGCCGGAACAGCGATGTTGGCGCAAGCCAACCAGTTGAACCAGAGCCTACTCAGCCTGCTTAAATAATCTAACCCCCTGGGGGGCTAACTCGGTCTCCCAGGAACAACATCATTGACTTAAGGGTGTTGAACGCATTGGAACCATATTCCCAGGGTGGCGCTTCGCTGACCCTGGGCTAGATTGGGTAACCCCTCCGGGGTATTAGGATGGTGGCCCAACCTAATGCGTACTTAGCCCCGGCATTGGACCGTCAAGATAAAACATCAGATTCCGAATAGCCAGACTCCCCTTTCCCCGTAGGGGAAAAACAATCTAGCCCAGGGTCAGCGAAGCGCCACCCTGGGTCCTACGGAAACAAAGCCTGGAATCTTAATTCACCAGCAATGGGGCGTTGCCCTAAGATAATATAGAGCGCTCCTTCGGAGCATGTTTGAATTGGCTATGATAGAATAGAATTATCCTGAGCGAGCTGTCTCACCGTGTAATCATGAGATGGGCCCGGCACCCAAATAAATGGGCCGTGGTATGTTCGCCCCGGGCGTCGGTAAGAAAAAAAGTAATAAAGAAATTTTTCTAAAGTACTTTGGTATTGTTGACGATAAGAAATATGAAGGCCCAGGAATTAATCCCGGGAATAGAATTAGGGCCGACTCAGGTGGACCCTCCCGGGATAACGGCAAATGATTTGCCGAGAAATGAAGTCCTTTTTCACACATGGAGGTGTGAAAATGAAAACCAACCAGGTCACCTCTACCAGTGCCCCAGTCATTTCCAAGGAGGGGATTGATGTTGGCGAGGTAAGCACCATTCTGAATGTCCCCCGATCAACAATTCTCTTTTGGGAAAAAGAATTTAGTTCCGTTTTGAATGTAAAACGGACCGAAGGCAAACATCGACGCTTCACCTCCAAGGATGTCGAGGTGCTGGGTGATATAAAGCGGTTGTTGAATGAAGAAAAGTACACCATTGCCGGGGCCAAGCGCCGGATGGAAATCTCAAGACAGCA
>JADFXK010000376.1 GCA_015233625.1 Deltaproteobacteria bacterium
AAAAATAGTAATAACAAAAATAACGGACAACCTTCGCTTTCACCACAAGAAGTCAATTGCAGTTTTTAGGTTATACTCGACTTTGGCCATTTTTAACAAGGGTAGGTGACTAAAATAACAAGGTCGTCTTATTGTATATAAAAAATAATAATTATCACCACGAATACTTTTTTGAAGACAGCCTCCGGCAGATTTCGTAATATCTGATCAAAAACTATATCAGGAGGTAACCATGAACTGGATCAGTGCTGAGGTTCAGTCGGTTCTTACTTTTTTTCCACCATGTTCTCCCTCCCCGTTTGGGCCAATGCCCAGATATTGATTATCGGGGCCATCCTTTCCACCGGAAAGAGAACCGTCACCTCTGCCCTAACGGCTATGGGTCGACGAGAGGAATATGACTTTACCAATTTTCACAGGGTATTAAACCGGGCAAAGTGGGATACCCTACAGGGGGCAAAGATCCTACTTGGCCTACTCATTAACTTGGTCCCGGGACGTTTGCCTTTGATCATTCTCATCGACGAAACCATAGAGCGTCGAAAAGGTAAGGAGATAAAAGCCAAGGGATGCTACCGAGATGCTGTTCGGTCCTCGAAAGCCAAGGTGGTTCATTGTTACGGGCTGAAGTGGATATCGATGCAGCTTCTTGTCCCGGTGCCTTGGGCAAACCGGATGTGGGCTCTTCCCTTTTTAACTGTACTTGCACCATCTAAAGCAGCTAATGCAGCCACAAACAAGCGGCACAAAACCACCGTAGACTGGGCGTGCCAAATGATTAAGGCCGTCCGGCGGTGGGTCCCATACCGGGCTATCGTTTTAGTCGGAGACGGAGCATACGCAGCCGTAGCCCTGGCGCGGTGTTGCGCCGGACTGTCAGTCCCGGTCACATTGGTTACACGGATGCGATTGGATGCGGCCTTATACGACTTTCCACTATCTGAACAGCCTGGAAAGCGTGGGAGAAAACCAAAGAAAGGTAAAAGACAGCGGTCTCTCAAGGAACGGGTTAGTGACCCAGCCACGGTCTGGACCTCTCTTGAGGTTGTCTGGTACGGTAACCAAAAACGTACCGTTGAAACAGCCACAGGAATATGCCTTTGGTATACCCCAGGTTCAGATCCCGTCCCCATCAAATGGGTGTTGGTGCGTGATCCCAAAGGCCAGTTAAGGACGGAGGCGATGCTCTGCACATGCCTGGAAGCCGCTGTTTCAGATATATTAACATGGTTTATAGGAAGGTGGAACATAGAAGTAACCTTTGAGGAGCTTCGTTCCCATTTCGGCTTCGAAACTCAACGACAATGGTCGGACAAAGCCATTGCCAGGACAACCCCGGCCCTCTTCGCCACATTTTCTCTCGTAGTGTTGATGGCCATCAACATAATGAAAGACGCCACTGTGCCCATCCTAACCGCGGCGTGGTATCATAAGCGTGAGGCAACCTTCTCCGACGTCATTGCCTTGGTCAGAAGGCACATTTGGAGTGCCAGGTATTTGGTGAACTCATCTCGGAGGCATGATTCTATCCAATTTCAGGATGAATTCCTCCAATCCATTCTGGATCAAGTCTGTTGCAGCACATGAAATGGCCAAAGTCGAGTTTCAGGCAGTCACCAATGTGTATAATACCAGAACGCTTCAGCAGTTAAGATCGGCGTATCACTGGTGTCGTAGGACCCGTTTTCGAGTATGATTCCGGGCGTTTTTGGTTATTGCATTGGTGACATGCCCATGCTTTTTGTGGTGTGCATGATCCCGTTTAGGAGACTCTTTTTTAATCACCCGTCCGGGCTGGAGCGTTTTATTCTCTCTATAGGAGTTAACCAAAATGCGTCAGCCCAGAAGATCAAAGTCAACCATGCGAAGGAAAAAGCCTGGTCCGTTTTCGTTAGTGAACCCAGATGCAGCCGGAATAGACATCGGTTCCGAGGAGCACTGGGTGGCGGTACCTGCAGACAGGGACGACCAGCCTATCCGCAAGTTCGGCTGTGTCACCAACGAAATATACGCCATGGCTGATTGGCTGCGAAAATGCGGCGTTACCAACGTAGCCATGGAATCGACCGGGGTCTACTGGATTCCAGTATATGAAATCCTTGAAGACCGTGGTTTCAAGGTTTGTCTGGTTAATGCCAAACACGCCAAAAACGTGCCGGGCCGGAAAACCGATGTCAGCGACTGCGAATGGCTTCGGAAGCTGCATTCTTTTGGCCTGGTGCGGGCATCATTTCGGCCGGACGCCCAGACTTGCAGACTGCGCAGCTACCGGAGACACCGCGAGACTATCATACAGGATATGTCTGCCGTTATCCAGCGGATGCAAAAGGCCATGATCCAGATGAACTTGCAGCTGCACAAGGTCATCAGCGATATCACCGGGGTGACCGGGATGAACATTATCCGAGCCATACTGGCCGGAGAGCGTGATCCGGTCAAGCTGGCGGCCATGAGAGATTGGCGGATTAAGAAAAACGCCGATCAAATTGCCCTGGCCTTAGAAGGTGATTATCGGGAAGAGCACCTCTTCTCCCTAAAACAAGCAGTTGACCGCTACGATTTTCATCGGCAACAATTGAAGGAGTGCGATCAACAAATCAAAGCCTGCATGGAGCAGTTTGAATCAAAACCGGATACAGACCCTGATCCCGTGCCCGAGCCTACCGGAAAGAAGAGGAAAGTCCAGGGGCATCAACCCGAATTTGACCTCAGCAGCCATCTCAAACGGATTACCGGCGTGGACTTCACCCGGATACCAGGGTTAAACACTCTGACGGTTCAGACCATAATCTCCGAAGTAGGTCTTGATCCAAAGGCTTTCCCTACCGCTAAACATTTTGCTTCGTGGCTGGGGCTTTGTCCAGCCAACAAAATTACCGGCGGCCAGATCAAGAGCAGCAAAACGCGCAAAGTGGCCAACCGCGCTGCCACTGCCTTCCGCTTGGCGGCCCAAGCGTTAGCTCATAGCCACAGTGCGTTAGGATCTTTCTACCGCCGGAAGCGCGCTCAACTCGGGGCGCCCAAGGCGATCACGGCCGCTGCCCATAAGATAGCAAGGCTGTTCTATAGCCTCTGGACCAACGGCGGCCCTTATAAAGACCCTGGTCAGGACTACTACGAAGAAAAATATCAAGACCGAGTCCTGAAGAATATCAAACGGACGGCCAAACAACTGGGCTACGAGATCACCCTAACTCCGATGGCACCGCCGTCGGCCTCCCCGGAACTGTGTGCCGTCCCAACGACCTGTTCCGGATAGTTTCTTAGGAGTTAGGTGCTGGTTAACCTGATTCTTTGATGCCGCTGTCGGAGTAAGCAGCCGGATATGACAACGAGGTTCAAACAAGTGACCCAAACGGACCAATCTATATTGATCCCCGTGATCATGATCAGAATAAAAACAATCAAGATATTTGTGGCGATCAATAAACCGATTGTCCGGTTAAACACCGCAGCATGTTCCGGGGACCGGCTTCGGGCCAGCCGCTCGCCGAAGATGGAGGCGACAATGTTGAACGTCATAAAAATGTATGCGAAAACAAACCCATAATCCACCCGAGTGAGGTAACCGATATTTGGTAGGGACTGGGTCCGGGAAAGGTGCAGTACGATGGCGCTGAGCAAAGTGGTTAGCCCCAGGGAGGTTCTCACCTGCAGAACTCCCTGGGGAACAAAATACGCCGTCAGAGAAACGCCGGTCAAGATGAACAACGGCAAGAGCACTTTCAAGAAGTAAGGAAATGAAACCCGTTCCACAATCATAGACGCCTGATATACCGAAAAATCGGGCCGGTGATCGCCTTCCCGGCCGTGGCCGAGGGATGAGTCGAAGGGCTTGGTGCCTGAAAAATGATCAATACCGACCAGCTTGTATCCGGCCGGTACAACGCCCTCCCCAGCCATATCTTGGGAGGAACGAAGATAGGCTCTGTCCGCCACCAGCAATACCTTGTCCGTACCATATTGGGGGATGGATAGGTCGACTGTGAGCACCTGAGTATCAAAGGGAAACTGTTTCAGATTGTATTCGGTTTTAAACTTGCCCCCCAATCGGTAAGCGATATGTTTGACATCTCCATCGAGTCTTTCACAAAGAACATACAGTTTATCGTAGCTCCCTAGCATCCCGTTCCAAAACATCACAAATTTGTCTTTAGCTCTTAACGCCAGGTTTTCATTCTGCCATTTTAACCACAAGAACCCCTCCATGGCAAACTCCTGGGCGCTCAGATTTATGTCATCTATGCGCTGGAAATCCACTCCCACGTATACGACATCCACCTTTTGCACGGCCACACCATTGACCAAGATGGGGGCCGAAGATGACTCGTCCCGG
>JADFXK010000377.1 GCA_015233625.1 Deltaproteobacteria bacterium
GGAGCCTCGAAGTTCCGACGCGGTCCGCCCGACGCCCCACTGGAAATTCGGTGCGGACCTCAAACGGACCTCAAAAGCTTAATTCAACAGCATTGGGGCATTGCCCTGGGCTAACCTAGAGCGCCCCTTCGGGGCTTAATCGGAATGGTCTATTTTAAAAAAAATTAGCTCGTTTGTCCGCACCCTTAAGTCAATGACATTGAGGAGTAACCAGCAACGAGTAACAAGCAACGGATTGATTGGTTACCCGGATATTAACAAGGTTCGAGTGGTAACGCAACCATTTGTTATGACCAGGGCCACTTGTAGGTCACCTGAGTTCCGGCAAACGGCCGGGATTGGAACTGGATGCCGGCGTCGCCACCTTAATTTCCACCATGGCGTTTATGGCTTCATCCAGGTAGGTTAAGGAGAGACAAAGGGTCAGGATCAGAATGAACTTGCGCATGGTTATGTCCTGACTTCGGGGAGCGTGTTGGGTGTTACGGGTTAGGGTTATTGATTGGTGGGGAGCCTGGCCCTGATTGTCCTTCAGGTGGCGATTTTATTTCTTGTTTGGGGCCAGTCGAGGGAGGCGCACCGGGCTGGGGATTGGCCGCCGGGGAATGCGGTCGGTCCAAAGAGTAATCAAAACCTTCTTTGGGCACGGAATCTGACAAATCCCAGGGGGGTGGTTCAAACCCCAAGTGGTGACCATCTGGTCCCACCAGATTCGGTTTGGATCGATCAAGAGGTTTGGACACCTTAAGCTCTTCTTCCGCAAATAAAATAGCCGGCCACAGAAGAGTGAGCAAGATCAACGCCAAGATGCGGTTATCCATGATTTGCCTCCGACTCGTCAGTATTTCTCTATTAAAAAATGACACGGGATTATACCCCATAATTTGATATTTGGTAAAACTATTTTTTGAATTGGGACGATATTTCCGGGATTTTGTCACTTGAAAAGGAAAAGTCGAGGGAGCGAGGGATGATCCGGCAAAGATAAGGATTAAGGATAAGAAAGGGGCTGAGAAAAATGCACCCGGGGCGGGAGCCCCAGGTGATGAGACATTTTAAGACTACCTGCTGGCGCGTTTGGATGCTTTTAAGGGGTTGAGCTTAGTTTTAACTTCCTGGACGGCGATCTTGACGTGAGTGGCCATGTTGCAATGTCCGCTTTTCCATTTGACCGCGGGTTCGGGGAAGATGGTGCAATAGCGTCCAGACGGGAATTCCTTTATCTTGTCACATCCTTCACACTTATCGATGATCGGATGGCAGGCGCCTTGATTAAAGGTACAGCCTTTCTTGGACATGAAGGAGCAATTGATACCTTCCTTGACGGTATCACAAATCATTTGAAACACCTCCTTTTACAATTCATCAGACAGGTCGGACTAGATTGATCACTTGAATTCAGTAAATTTTTTTATTCTATTGTCGGACGGAAATAAAATCAACAAAAAAAATTAAACAAAGGCGACGTTTGGCGACAACACGAAGTTATTACAAGGATGCTTCTGAGTAATCCGGGTTGATTATTTTTTTCTTGATAACCTCGAGGACATCCCGCGCCATCTTCTGGGGTGTCTGGTCGGGGCGTTTGGCCTGATGTTGGCTGGGCTGAAATCCACTTGCGCCTTGCCCAACTCATTCCAAAAGAAGAACATGCCCTTGTTTCAATCTTCATCCATTTTAGGCATAGTAATTGATGTTTAAAATATATGGATAGCCACTACTATTAGCTGGGCCAGGGATTGCTTCCAATCGGATCAAATAGCAATAACATCATGTATATATGACATTATTTAAAATTTATGTTGGTTATAGATATATACTAATCTAATCTTTTTCATTTGACTTTTTCATTTGATCATGGTATAAATTTAAGACCCCTTTCAATAGTCTATAGTATGTTATATAGCCTACAGTTCTATTAGACGTAGTCTTGATCCTAGCCAACCCCTATCTAACTCTTTGGAAGGTTTAGCCCCATTCCTGACACCGTGTTCCCTATGACCTGGGGAAGGAATCAACGGAGAACGAAGGATGAAGAAGTTGGCTGAACAAAATAGCGCTTACACCAGGGCAGTTACCTCGGCGTCTGAAGATATGGATTCACAAGTGAAAGAAATGGTAAATTTCATCGATGACCTTTCCGACCTGATGGACGATGTCCTAAAACGCTTAGGTACTCTCAGCTCCACCCAGCAGAGAGACCAGCCAGATTTTTCGCCTTCTTCCATGACCATCCGAACTGGTCGTTGGGCCGGCTACCCCGACCAGGGTCCATCTCAGCCGGAAGACGTGGAGGGGACGACGGAGGCGCTGATGTCATTGAATGAAGCTGATTTCGCGAAAGACTGACTGATCAAGTTCCAGCCAAAATGTCAGCTTCAGTTTTGTGGTCAGACTGCTTAATTTTTGAAGGGAGGCGCTATGGGCAAGACTACCGGCGGGCCAAAGCAAGGGGGCAACATGTGGGAGCATCTGGATGATGTAATCATTGACATTTTTAGCTCCTACTGTCTTGAGTTGCTGACCAACTCCACTAACTTCATTTTGGCCGCGGTCTGGGGTACAGCCCTTGACGACGGACTCACCTTGTCTCAACAGGCGATAAATCAGCGAATTACCACGGCCATAGCCGAGCTGGTCCCCATGGCGGGATTGTCGGATTTAGACAGCGCGCAAGAACTCGCTGTTCATTACATGATCCGTGAGACTTTCGTTTCCAAGCTCCTTTACATGGTTGAAGTAATGAAAAGACAACAACTTACCAGTGCGCTCCTGCACCAGGGGGCAGAAAAATTTCTGGAAAGGGCGACGCCGGTGGGGTCGGCCTAAGAACCTTAGGATGATATGGAATACGTGCTGGTGACCGAGTTGCTTCCCAAGTCGGGTTATTCGGCCAGGGATCCCAACCTTTCGCCGCAGAAAGGGCGGACGGGCCGTCAATCGTCGGGGCCATAGGATTTATAATAGATAGCGACATGTTTTTGTTGTAAAATTCGTGAGATAAAAGTAATTTGCTCAGAATTGATTTATATTACTTGAATATCCCCCCGCCAACTCACCTCTTGCGATGACCGCATCTTTCTGTTATAGATAAGCCTAACTGGAAGTATGTCTATAACTGGTTCTGCGATTGTGCGGCACCTGAGTCGACCCGTGGCTGAGAAGAGATGTTTCATCCTGCATATCTCCGGGATAAACGTTATTAAATTTATGACTTCGGGCAGCCTCGGCCTGTTCGGTGGTACCTGGGCCAAACAGCCGCGGCATCTCCATCGCAAGGAGAGGACATGGATAGCATTAGACGGATTTTGAACGATTTAACCGGCGAAATGATCGACCTGCAGAGAGACTTGACCGGCATCCCGGCTTTGGGCCCGGAAAACGGCGGCCAGGGGGAAAAAGAAAAGGCTGATTTTTTGGCCAACTGGGTCGGCCGGCTAGGCCCGGACAGTCTGGACGTGATCAAGGCCCCGGATGACCGCGTCGCCTGCGGTTATCGGCCTACTCTGGTGGCACAGTGGAAGGGCCGGACACCCGGTCCCAAAACCTGGATTCTGACCCATACCGACGTGGTCCCGCCGGGTGGGATGGATCTCTGGGAAACGGATCCCTATACCCTGATGGTTAAGGATGGACGCATCTACGGACGAGGGGTTGAAGATAATCAACACGCGCTGGTCTCATCTTTGTTTGCGGTCCGGGCTATCCGGCAGGCGGGGCTGACCTTACCCAGGGATGTGGGGTTGGTTTTTGTGGCCGATGAGGAAACAGGGAGTGCCTTGGGGTTAAGTTATGTGCTGCGGCATCACCGGGAATTGTTCGACCCGGCGGACTTGATTCTGGTCCCTGACGGTGGGAATGAAGAGGGCACGGGAATAGAGATCTCAGAGAAGAGTCTGCTGCAATTGAAATTTACAGTGACCGGAAAACAATGTCATGCCTCCACCCCGGACAAAGGCAACAATTCACTTCGGGCGGCCAGCCATATGATTGTGGAATTGGATCGGCTGCACGACTTATTTGGGGCTGCAGATGAGTTGTTCAAACCGGCTGTGTCTACCTTCGAGCCGACCAAAAAAGAAGCTAATGTCCCAAATATCAACACGATCCCCGGCAAGGACGTTTTTTACCTGGACTCTCGGGTCCTGCCCCAATATGACGTGGATCGGGTGGTGGCCCAGGCTAGAGAAATAGCGGAAGGTGTCGCCGCGAAATTCGGGGTGACGGTGGAAGTTGCTCCCGGCGTGGATGCCAGATGTGCGCCGCCAACTCCGGAGAGCGCCCCGGTGGTTAAGGTGTTTAAGTCGGCCATCCGGAATATTTTGGGCAAGGA
>JADFXK010000378.1 GCA_015233625.1 Deltaproteobacteria bacterium
AGATTTTGGCGCGATGGGCGATCACCCTGGCTTCCTCGGGGATCAGGGTTAGATGCAAGGCCAACTCAGCCTCTTGCGGGGTGAATAGCCGGCGAAGAATGCGCAGCTCTACACCACTCTCGGTACTGGGGTACCCTCCCGGTAAAGCATCTAGATGATGGGCCAGCCGCCCAAAGACGTCGGTCGCCATGTTTTACCCCCTTCTGGTGATGGTCGTTCGATGTTGAAGTTTATCATGTTTACGTTTCATTATCGCGTAAGCCTTCCGTGTTCCCGGTAATCGTCTTCAGCCGTGATCAATACCGCCTTTGCCGCCAATTTCACTGGGCAGATCAAGCTGAGCCGAAAAAGACCACAGGTAGGTTCTCGAGCCGAACCATATATTATAAAGCAAAAAGTGTCAAGCAATACTTGTCACTTGATGCAAATAGCCTGAGTTCTACGGGTCCATTAAGCGATTAGGAAACCATGATTGACGAGATTCGACTTGCGGTTAGGGGCGAGTAATCATTTGTTCCATCTGGGAAATTAATTGGGGTCAATGAGGAGGGAGGGATGAGGTATGAATTTATTAAACATTATTTGTTGCAGATGTTAAAGCTAATCTACCGGTCGTCCTTCCAAAGACAGTGACCACGATTAAAGATTCTTTCACAACAAAAAAACAGGGGCACAGGCGATGTCGGACCGCCTGTGCCCCTGTTGATTATTTCTTTGTGAGAGCCATGAGTTGGACTCCACGCCGCCGATGAAAATGGGCTGAAGTCGCTTTAAATGTGACAAGGTTGCCGGTTACCTGTTGCTTGTTGCCGGTTCCCCTCAACGACTGGCCAGTAACAGACAGCCGGCAACAGGTGCTCGGTGCCAACCAACTTGGCCTAACCGTAGGTGAAGCCCATGGGGAGCTGGTCGGCCGGGACACCTTCCTTGACCCAAGACAGGTCGGTAATGGTGAAGGTGGGTCCCACCGTCCGGAAGATAGGCACCACCGGCATCCCGAACTTGGGGTCTCCAATAGACAGGTAGCTCATCAAGATGGTGGACACGCCTTCAAATTCCACATTTATGAACTTAATTGGCAACTCCAGGGTATTGAACGCGCCAGACCGTTCGCAGACCATAAAGGTGTGCACCTTGGCCGTCTTTTTGCAAAGCTCAGTCATGTCTATCACGGTGTTCTTGGCCAGGCAGTCGGGGCAATGAATCCGGAAAGGCAGGTAGACCGTGCCCTTGAATTCGCATCCGGGATTGTCGCACCGTGTCCCGTAAATCATCCCTTTGCCCAGTCCTTCAAAGAAAATGGCTTCGCCCCCGTAGGAATGAATGTAGGTCATTTCCCGCGGATTGGTCACGCCCATTAATCGCCGGCCTTCATTTTCATTGCGAATGGGCGTGTTGGGCGTAATATGATGAAAGTCACCTTTGACTCGATACTTCCCGTTCTTCACCGTTACTGTTCCGAAAATGCTCATGTTGCCCCCCTTTACGCGTCTTTCTTCAGCAAGTGATCCGGGTCCATCAGAACGGTGGCCGTGACGTGAGACCCCACCCCGGCGTGGCTGATGGCCATGGCCCGTTTGGCCCCCTTGACCTGGAGATCCGTCCAGTCATCGGGTTTGGTCCGGCCGAATTCGGCCCAGAGCTTGGGATCGCCATGCACTTCTCCCCACCGGTTCCAGAGATGGGTGGCGATTTCAAAGGTCTGCATAATCCCCGTGGCACCCACCGCGTGCATACAACCGAGCAGACCACCCGACAGGTTGGAGGGCAATTTGCCCGGTTTGCCGGTCTTGGGATTGGTGTGATAGCAGTCACCCGACTCCACGTCGTCCCGGCCGTAGCCCTAGGGTCTGAAGCCTAAATCTTCATAAGTCTGAACGTCGCTGATGGTAAAGGCATCGTGGAGTTCCACCACATCCAGGTCCTCGGTGGGATCCTTGATCCCGACCATGGGATAGGCATAATAAGCCGCCATCCGGGCCGCCAGGAATCCGGTGAATCCGGGATACCGGGTGGAGCCGGGAAAATTCTTTTCCATGTCGGCGTAGGTGGCCGGGGTCTCGTTGGGCAAGAGCGGAATTTCCATATGCCGGCGGCAGGCCGGACGCAGGGTGTGCGACCCGGCGGTAACCCAGATGCGCAACGGTTTGTGAGGGGAGTTTTTGGTCATGGCCACGGCCGTATCCTCGTCGCAGATGATGGCACACGCCGCGCCGACGCTCATCAGACAGGCATCCAGGGCCCGCAACGGAAAGGCCACCACCGGGGAATTCAGGACATCCTCCACGGTGATTTTCATCGGCGCATGGGCAAAGGGGTTAAACCGGGCATAGCCATGATGTTTGACCGAAATCTCGGCCAGAGTCCGCCGGAAAGAGGCCTCCTGCTTGCCGAAGATCTGCCAGTACCTTTGGGCCATGACGGCATAGTAACCGGTGTAGATATGACCCAGCGGGGTCTCCCAATCCTTATCTGCCGCACAGGAGATGAGATGGTTCCCTTCGTCCGTTGGAACTTCGTCCATCCGCTCCCAGCCCATGGCCAGGGTGCAATCGGAATAGCCCGAGGCGACCGCTTTGGCCGCTTCCCACAAGGTCGAGCCGCCGGTGGCGCCGCCGGTTTTAACGCCCACGTTGCCTAGAGGGTCCAGGCCGAGGCGGTCGTGGATGACGGACTCACCCAGCAACTGGTCGCCGAAATGGTCGGCGAAGTGACCGTAATAGCAAGAATGGATGTAACTCTTCAGTTCGGCCGGAGCCATGTTGATCATTTTGGCGGCCATGGTCAAGGCATCAATACATAGCTCTTCTGTTCTTTTGTCAGGCATGGCCCGGTCGAACTTGGACTGGCCCGCGGTTACCAGGTACACAGGGCGGAGCAGCTTGGGTATTTTGAGCTGCCGATCGCTGAATTTGATCATACCGAATACCCTTTCTTTGGTTTAAATGGTTAATGCTTAAGTAACCCGCCAACGAAGCGAGGCCCGCCCTAATAATTTTGGCGGAGGGACCCCAACGGAAATGGCTTTATCAGGAACAGCTACAAAATACGGAATCATCCATTCCCCACGGGGGCGGCGGCGCCGGTTTTCCAGGCTCCGGTCAACTAAACCGAATATTAATCAAATCATCTCATCCGCAGAGGCATCTAGTCTTCTGTAAGGGATGAAGGTATCAAAATGTAGCTACGCACGTCAATAGAAATTATCGGCGCGTTTCCGCGTTACGGGTTGCGCGTTGCGGCTCTATGGTAACATGGACCACCGATTACGGATACCAGGTACGGGTGATCGCCGACTCGAAACCCAAACCCGGACTAATAAATCAGGTTTTTGGAATGAATAAATCAGGTTCAGCCCGATTGACAATTTTGATCAGGCTGGTATATCCGAAGAGCCGGCCGGCACCGATTGAATTTTACAACAAAATAACGGGAGTTATACCATGTCAAAGAAATGTATCAGAAAGGGAATTATCTTCATCATCCTCGCCGCGCTCTTACTTATCGGCCATCATTCATTTGCGGCCGACCTGGTCTTAAACAACACCCCGGTCCGGGTCTGCTTCAGTCCGGGCGGCGATTGCACCGCCAACATCGTCCAAGAAATCGACGCAGCCAAGACTGAAATCCTGGTCCAGGCCTATTCGTTTACCTCGGCGCCGATTGCCAAGGCCCTCTTGGAGGCCAAGAAGCGGGGAATCCACCTGACCGTCATTTTGGATAAAAGTCAGCGGTCGCAAAAATACACATCGGCCAGGTTCATGCAGAATTCGGGCATTCCAGTCTATATCGATGACGCCCATGCACTCGTTCATAACAAAATCATCACCATCGACAGGTCCACGGTCATCACCGGGTCCTTCAACTTCACCAAGGCGGCTGAAGAAAAAAACGCCGAAAACCTCCTCATTATCAAATCTCCGGCGCTAGCTAGAATATATACGGACAACTGGGTGCTCCACTGGCAGCACTCGGATAGCTATTGATCTGGGCGGCCGGCCAGACGATCACCACTTCTTTTTGTCGATAGATCGCTATTTAACTTGACAAGACGGGGCGGCATTAAATAATGTAGCTATTTAATTGTGGTCGCTTCCCCGGAATACTTGGAACGAAACGGCCGGGCAAGGCGGTGTTCCAGACTGGTTACCATGGCTTCTCTATCTGAAATCCTCTACAATTGAAGGATACGATCCAGCCCTATCTTCCGGATCGATGAATAAACATGTTAAAATAATGTTGTTTGGTGATCTGTTTTCGATACTGGTGGCGCAGAGATCGAAGAAAACTCTCCACCCCGGCCTGAAACCCCTTTCCAGCTCGAGCCAAGAAC
>JADFXK010000379.1:0-3791 GCA_015233625.1 Deltaproteobacteria bacterium
CGCATGGGCGCGGATATCGTGGTGGAGGGGCGGAATGCCATTGTCCGGGGACAAAAGGGCCTGTCCGGCGCCCCGGTCATGGCCACGGATCTGCGGGCCAGCGCATCCCTGGTGTTGGCCGGGCTGGTGGCTACCGGCACGACCGAGATCTCCCGAGTCTATCATCTTGACCGGGGATACGAACACATTGAAAAGAAACTGGCCGCATTGGGCGCCCAGATAACCCGGATTAAAGAGTAGCCGATAACTCACAGAGGGGAGGATAATGACCAGTCCCAAGATGCTTTCCCTGTTTCGAACCAAACCAATCCAGGCAACTCTCCAAGAAACTACGGAAGAGAAGCACCGACTTAAGAGGAGCCTCCGGGCCCGAGACCTGACGGCCTTAGGCATAGGTTGCATTATCGGCGTGGGGATATTCGTTTTGCCCGGCGTGGAAGCTGCCAACCATGCCGGCCCGGCGATTATCTTGTCTTTGATCCTGGCTGCCCTGGCCGCCGGCTGCAGCGCCTTGAGTTATGCCGAACTGGCTTCGGTGGTTCCGGTCTCGGGCAGCGCCTACACCTATGGCTACGTCGCCTTCGGTGAAATTGTGGCCTGGATCATTGGGTGGGATCTTATCTTGGAATACATGGTCGGAGCCATGCTGGTGGCCATCGGGTGGGCGGGTTATTTTACCAATTTGGGCAACCACTTGTTACACCCCCTGGGGTTGACCATTCCGCACGCTTTATCCGCTCCGCCCTGGGGAGACCATCCGGGCATAATTAACCTGCCTGCGGCGTTGATCATCGGTTTAATTACCTGGCTGTTAGTCCGGGGAATCAAGGAGAGCAGCCAGGTTAATCTGGGCATTGTCGCCGTCAAGCTCTCGGCTATTTTGCTGTTTATCGCGGCCGCGGCCTGGCAGATTAATCCTAAGCATTGGCAACCGTTCATGCCTTTTGGATTTAGCGGGGTGGCCACCGCCTCAGCCATTTTGTTTATGGCCTATGCGGGATTTGATTGCGTCTCCACCACAGCCGAGGAGGCGGTCAACCCGCAACGAGATATGCCCATTGGAATCCTGGGTTCTTTGCTCGTGTCCACGATTTTGTATTTGGCGGTGGCCGCCGTATTGACCGGGGTCATTTCGTACACTAAGCTAAATGTGGCCGATCCCATTGCCGTGGCTTTGGATGCTATCAGCATGCCTTGGGTGTCGTCCCTGGTCAGTCTCGGGGCAACGATTGGGATCACCAGTGTGCTGCTGGTCCTGTTGGTGGGTCAGCCCCGGATATTTTTTTCCATGTCGCGAGACGGGCTGCTTCCGACAAGCCTGGCCGCAGTTCACCCGCGTTACCGGACACCATACCTGACGACGATCATTACCGGAGCCTTGACCGCGGTGGGGGCATCGTTGTTGCCGATCCATCTGGTGGCGGAACTATCGGCCATCGGGACCCTGTTCGCCTTCGTGATCGTCAGCCTGGGCGTGATTGTCTTGCGTTATACCCGGCCGGACATTCACCGGACCTTCAAGGTTCCCTTTTTCCCCTTCACTCCGGCCCTGGGGGTGATCCTATGCGGCTATTTAATGGTCAATTTGCCGACAGCCACGTGGATCAGATTTGTTGTTTGGCTGGCTATCGGCCTGGTGATCTATTTCGCGTACGGCCACCGACATAGCAAGTTGGCGCAATCGGCGTCGTGATGACGTGGAGCCCGCAAGAATCCAAGTTCCCGGCGCAGGAAGGCGTTTATGGCAACAGGTCAAACTAATGGCTCAATTTAAATGAGTTCCCTTGCGAGATCAAACTGGGTGACATTATGAAACAATGCTCTAAATGCCTTAAAGAATTTGAGTCTGTCTTTACTTTTTGCCCTCAATGCGGTGGCCCCCTTACGGATTATAGAGAGGACCAGGAAAATGAAGCAGCCGTTAAGGAGGCCAAGGTACAACTTGAAGGCAAAATTGGGTCACCGAGGGAGACCGGAACCGCCGTTGCACCATCAGTCATAGACCCAACTGAGGAAACGGAACCCGCTAACACATTAGTTGGGCATGATCCGGCCTCTTCTGTTCACTTTCCCGAGACACGTTCTGAAGCGAAATCGAAAGATACTTTGGATAATCAACAGAAAGAGCCTCATCCTACCGCTGACGATGAGGCCGTTGATAATCCGGTAAACCATAGTGCGTATACGAAAACGCTCAGGAGACGTTTTTTACCCCTTGTCTCGGCCGTTGTTGCCCTTATATTTTCTATCCCGTTTGGATTGTCCGGTTTATTATTAGCTGGTATGGCCTCATTAGTACTTGGCTTCTGGTTGTCTAACTCTGTTTCTACGCTACTATTAAAGAACGGGCGCAAATTACCAGTGATTCCCTTCCCGGTTACAACGGGAGTCTCTATATATCTTGTCGTCCTCGCTGTTATTCTTCACTTTATCATAACATGGCCTCATAAACTAGTCCAGAAGTCGTCTCCATTAGATGCCGCCACGCCTAAAATAGGACCGCAGGCGGTGTGGAATCCTCCTGGAGGTGAAGGGACATGGAAGGGTATCCACGAGAAATGTCAGATGAGAACCGGTGGGTACGACATTACTTGCATAGAGTCAATGATGCAAAGACTTGGAGCATCGCCAGAGGCTATCTTTTTCACCAAGATGATGAAGTCGAAACAGAAGAGCGACTCAGACGCTGTCTATATGAGGCAATTTCGCAAAATGGGCAAGGTAGATCTAGTTGAAACCGCTGGCCCCACGAGGGACAGTTCTACTGGCCCTGGGTTCATCTTGGTTAATGGATCACCAGGCGTTGTACAGCTCTGGGATAATGCCAAGGATATTGATATCACAAAGGATAGTCTTTATCCTACCATCGCCAAGAAATCGCCCAACTTAGAAATGTGGCCAATGACGGGTTTCATTGAGATGCAACAGTTGCACCCCGAAGGCCAGAGGTTTGTGTTCAGTTTCCTTCTCTTGAATGGCTGTCGCTCCTGCGATATTTCCGGTGCCGCTGAAATTGCTTTTGATTTTGATGGGTCCGGCAAATTTTTGGGCCCCAAGCTCGTCCGCCTGGTAGAACGTGTGGCGGCGATTACATCTCAATCATTGACTGAACAGGGAAAGACAGAGCCGGTTAGATCCGGCGAACCGGCCAATACAGGAATTCCAAGTGTGCCTGCGACTGAACCGGTTAAGACGGAGCCGGTTAAATCCGGCGATACCGTGACACGCGGTATTGAACAGGCATTTATCAGTAATGCCATCAAAGGATTGAATATCCTGAAGACGGAGGAAGGAGTCTTCAAGATATCCGGCACGGTTAAAGATAGTCAAGAAGCCAATAGGATAGTCTGGGTCGCTTCTCAGGTTCCCGGAGTAAAAAGAGTAATTCCAGATTTTAACCTACCGGATAAGACGCATGTCGCTTCCCAGGTTCCAGGCCCGATCTCCAATGCGGCAGCACCTGTTGCTCCTTCCGTTCCCACCCCGGTGCCAACCATGAAAGACCGCATTGAAAGCGAATTGGCCATCAAAGGTTTTCCAGGTCTGACCGCCTGGGTGGCCGGAAATGGCAGTGTCAGAATCTCAGGCACCGAACAATACCCTGGGCAAACTGAGGCTATCTTAGGCGTTGCGTCAACAGTGTCAGGTTCGGCTGATGTGCAAGTCTTGAAGCTCCCATCCCAAATTAAGGGCACAAAACCACGGAGGCAGACCCAGGACAGGGGAAGGGGCCGGAAGGAAAACTCGGACCCGGGATGGGGATCGATACTTCGACCGAGCAGAGATGAATG
>JADFXK010000379.1:3832-4324 GCA_015233625.1 Deltaproteobacteria bacterium
TTGGTCCACTTCCTCATCTGTTTGATACTGACCGGGACTGTGAACCCGGCGGAACCGGCCGAAGTATTTGCCGACCGTCACCTGGATCTGAATTCTCATTCGCCAAATAATATTTGAGTCTTCCAATTCAAGTCCCCGACTACACCAACGGATCCCTGGGCAGAAATACCCAGGCCATTCATCAAGTACGTCCAAACTTGACCAGTGGTCGCATGGCGCCAGAGGATATCGGATTTACCGTCCCCATTGAAGTCACCGATTCCCTGGATCTGCCAATTCAAATCACTGACGACACCGGCAGATCCCTGGGCGGAAAGGGCCATCCCATTCATCAGGTACAGCCAAATTTGCCCCGTGGCCGCATTACGCCAGAGGATATCGGATTTCCCGTCCCCGTCAAAAGCACCTATCCCTTGAATTGTCCAATTGAAGTCAGATACGACACCGACGGATCCCTGGGCGGAAATGGCCATCCCATTCATCAGGTACAGC
>JADFXK010000037.1 GCA_015233625.1 Deltaproteobacteria bacterium
CAGTGCGCATAGTCAAAGACACACCGTTATCTTGTTCCTCGCCCTGCACCTGAAGCCGCTTGATATTAACCTGGCCGTAATGTATGACCAATTGGGCCAACTCCGCGGCCGAGAGGTAAAGCTCCGCCGGACTCAAGCAAAGCCGGCCTTTGTCCACCTCCCGGGCATATTGCTGCCCTAATTTCCATTCGAGTTCTTCGGCCTGGGTTCTAATTTCGGCGGGATCTGAATTGATAACCAAGATGTCCGGCGGCAGGTAGTCGAATAATGTTTCCACCTCGGGATAGAACAGGGGCAAATAGGATTCGATGCCGGGGAAGTAATTGCCGCTGCGAATGTTCTCCAATGTCCTGAAATGGGTGGTCACAGCCAATCCAACGTCTCTGGTCATTATTTCGGCCCGCTGAATGGCCAGGGCGATATTCTCTTCTTTTAAAAGGACTTCTCCACTGGGTGCGACGAGAAGTTCACTGAGCTCGCGCAAAGATCTTTGATCACTCGGACTAAACTCCCTGATCGACTCCACCAGGTCGCCAAAGAATTCTATTCGCACCGGGTATTCGGTGGTTGGGCCAAAAATATCCAGGAGATCACCCCGGACGCTGAAGTCCCCCCACTCTTCAACCAAGGAAGTGTTGAGATATCCGGTCCTGGTCAGGTTATCTATCAGTCGTGGCCGCTCCGTCTCTTGTCCCACGACCAGATAATCCATGGCCTTTGAAAAAGAATGCCTGGGCATCAGCTTCTGCATCAGGGCGCCGGGGTAGGAAATATAAATACCCGGCCCATTGGCCGACAAGGTGCGACATAAGGTCCGCATTCGTTTAGCCGTGACCGTACCCGGGGGGGAAGTCTCTTGATAAGGAAGTATTTCGTATCCTGGGAATTGGAAGACCGATCGGGCCGCGACCTCGGAACCCAAAAAAAAGGTGAGGTCATTGAACAAATTTTGGGCCTCACGCGGGGTGGGAGCGACGATCAAAAAAGACCGTTGCAGCTTCTTGAATAAGTGTGAAATAATAAATGCTTGAGACGAACTAGTCAACCCGTGGAGATAGATCGGACCTGTCCCACGATTGACCTGATCAGTCAATTCTGCAACAGAACATCCATCAATAGAACTAATGTCAGGAAACGGTGTATCCACCACAAACCGGAAAATATCTGAATGTCATTTAACTCGACCATCTGATTCAGTTTCCTATGAGACAGAAACGAGGGGATAGCTCCCCTCGCCCGGTCTCACACTTGAAGCCACGAACAATCGATCAATCGGGCTTGCTGATCAGTTCCACGGTTACGTGTTTTCTTATTCTCTCCAGGGCTTCACCAAGAATTTTGCGTTCTTGTTCATCCACCAGTTTTTGATAAATAATGCTCCGAGAATTCAAGAAGGAATTCTGTTTGCCTTCAGTTTGAGCTTCTTTCAGAATAAGATACCAACCGTTCTGGCCTTTTACCGGGTGGCTTAATTCGTTTTCGGTCAAAGCCAGGGCAACCTTCTCGACTTCCGGATCCTTTTCACCTTTGTTAAACCAGGGGACCCAGCCGCCTTTGGAGGCGGTCGCGGTATCTTTGGAATTCCTCACGGCTAAGGCCCGGAAGACATGTGGTGCAGATAGTATTACTTTGCCTTCGGCCTTACCTTTTTCACCACTCGTGGACATTTGATTGGCGGGGGATTTCTTCATTTCAGCAAATAGCTTATCCGCCTCTTCCTTGGTGTCAACCAGAATCCAGAAGATTTTGATAGCCGGTTTATCATAGAAATCATCTTTGTTCTTTTCGTAGTATTCTTTCATCTGCTCGTCGGTTACGTCGACCTTTCCTTTGATCAGGTTCTCAGTATAGGCCTTTGATAATATTTGGTTTTCTGTTTTTGTTAATTTCTTGGCAATAATCGGGTCCTTATCCAACCCAGTTAGACGCGCTTCGGTGGCCAGGACCAGGCTCACCAATAATCCATCCAATGCATTCAACTTTTCGGCTTCAGTCGGTGGTTTATCGCGAAATCTGGCCGGATCGGCGTACAGGATTGCATCCACGTCAGCCTGGGTTACCTCTTCCCCCCCCACTTTGGCCAGAACTCTATTTTTGGGGTCCATTGATTTTGTGTCTTTCTTGGCTGCGTCTCTGCGAGGCCCAACCGGAGCGAGAACAGGCTTATCATTCGTCGCGGCCAGAGCCAAAGGCGGCATTAGAAAACACGCCAGAATAAACAAAATTAATGTGTTACGCATGAATCCTCCTTATCTATTTCGTTTTAAAATCTGTCATATTAAACAGTTAAAATCTGACACCGGCTCAACAATCTTGACCCGAATAAGCATGGATTATTCATACTTCATACTAAGGGACCAAACCATGACCATCCGTAGAAGCCGACAGTCTGAGGTCGTCAAGTGGCTTAGATACCACGGCCAGGTTGTCTTAGCAAGGTAAAAAAATGGAACTAGGCGTATTCTAAATAAAATAAACCTATCCTAAACTTGCGCTCGATGAGTGCACTTTGTGATTAGCGTCAAAATCAATGAATTAATCCTCAGATTGCGCCGAGTTGTGCAGATTCGAGCGAAGACCGGTCTATCAGTCTCTTCCATCTGCGTTCATTCGTGAAATATGCGGATTAATTTCTGCCTTCAAATCAATAAGACGCGTAAGATTCAGGCTAAAGCTACTCGAAGCCAGGTTATCCTGTCCCATTTACCCCAAAATCACCTCTAAACCGCGATTCCACCTATCATAGACCAGAGGTTTCATTTCAGGTGGATGGCCAGGCCACGGTGAAGGTAGGATCAATCCGGATCGCGGCATCCGCCACCGTCGCTAAATCGGAAAATCATATTGGGGCCCGGATGTTCTTCCGCTAATCCTGACAAAAGGGCAGCCCCGATTAGTGGCTCCTCAGGCTAACAATTCGTAACCGTTAAGTTTGCCGTTTGAAGCTTGACACTCTCCAGCGTTTCGCCTATATTTCCTGGCCAGGTGCATCTCAACGTTCACTGTGTTATTTAAGTAAGTTAAAATAGGTTACCAGCCGATAATGGTTTCCGGTTTGGACCACCCAACCGATCCTGAACGGCAAATCAACTCCCCCGTCCCTGATGTTGCGAGGGAAAAACAGAAAGACAGGACCATGGATCTAAAGCAACTCCTATCTGAAGAATTCCAACTCCGTGACTGGCAAGTGGACAACGTCATCGCCTTGTTGGATGACCGGGCCACCATACCCTTCATTGCCCGTTATCGGAAAGAGGCCACCGGTGAGCTTAACGAAGTTATTCTGCGGGAACTCAGTGACCGTTACGAATACTTGAAGGAAATAGAAGAACGCAAGCAAACCGTCCTGAAGACTATTTCAGAACTGGGTAAGCTGACTGACGACCTCAAACAAAAGATAGAAGGTTGCCTGGAAAAGTCGAAGCTGGAGGACTTGTATCTGCCTTACAAACCTAAAAAGAGGACCCGGGCGTCGGTCGCCAAAGAAAAAGGATTAGAGCCGCTTTTAGAGTGGATATTAAGCCTTTCGGACCCATACGCCGGTCTGGAGGCCGAGGCCCAAAAGTATGTCGATTTGGAAAAAGGGGTATCTTCGGCCATTGAAGCTTTGAAGGGAGCCGCCGATATCTTTGCCGAAAGGATCGCTGAAAAGGCGGAATACCGCGATCTGGTCAGGGCAAATTTCTTGACCAAAGGTCTTTTTGTGTCCAAAGTTAAGAAAGATATGGAAACTCAAAAGACCAAATTCGAAATGTACTACGACTACCGGGTACCGGTTAAAGAAATAAAATCACACAACATGTTGGCTGTAAGGCGAGCGGAAAAAGAAGGCGTGGTCGCATTCAAAATTGAGGCCGATGAGGACGAAATCATTGGCGCCATCTCCAGTCGTGAAATCAAGATCGGAGATGGGCCGGTGGCCGATTTTCTTAAGTCGACGATTAAAGACGCCTACGATCGCTTGGTCAAGGTGTCTATCAGTGCCGAAGTCCGTCTCACCAAGAAAAAAGAGGCCGATTTGGAGGCGATCAAGACATTCGAAACAAATCTGAGGGAACTCCTTTTGGCTGCACCGGCCGGAAGTGTCCGAGTCTTCGGAGTCGATCCCGGATTTCGGACCGGTTGTAAGGTGGCCATGCTGGACGAAACCGCCAATATGTTAGGATATATCACCCTGCACTTGCATAAGTCGCAGCGGGAAGAGGATCAGGCCAAGGAAAATCTGCTTAAGCTGATTAATACCCATCACCCGAGATTCATCGCCATCGGCAATGGGACTGCCTCCCGGGAAACTGATAAATTCATAAAGCAGGTGGTAAAAGAACTAGATGCTGACGACAAACCCCATGTTTTAGTGGTCAGTGAATCCGGCGCCTCGGTCTATTCAGCCAGTGAGTGCGCCATCCATGAATTCCCTGACCTGGACGTAACGATCCGGGGCGCGGTCAGCATCGGCCGCCGACTGGTGGACCCTTTAGCCGAGATGGTCAAGATTGACCCGAAATCATTAGGAGTGGGACAATACCAACATGACGTAGATCAGAACCTGTTGAAAAAGAAGCTGGAGGAAGTGGTGGAGTCCTGCGTGAACTACGTTGGAGTCAATCTAAACACCGCCTCAGCGGAACTTTTGTCTTATGTTTCCGGGCTGACCATGGGTAACGCCCAAAAGGTGGTCAAACACCGCCAAGAATCCGGTCCCTTTAAGAACCGGAAGATGCTGCTCGACGTCGGCGGTATCGGAGCCAAAACCTTTGAACAAGCCGCCGGGTTTCTCCGGATCAAGGGTGGCGACAACCCCTTAGATGATTCGGCAGTCCACCCCGAGAGTTACTACGTTGTCGAAAAGATGGCACAAAAATTAAATATTCCGGTGACCTCCCTGATCGCCAACGATACCGTCCTCAGCTCCCTGCGGGCCGAAGATTACGTCAACGAAAAAACTGGAATCGCCACCATCAAAGACATCTTAGATGAACTAAGAAAGCCGGGGCGCGACCCCAGGGCCACTTTTTCCTACGCCGATTTTCGTGAAGATGTAACGGAGGTGACCGATCTAAAGGAGGGAATGATCCTGGAAGGCGTGGTGACCAATGTCACCAACTTTGGCGCCTTTGTAGATATCGGGGTCCATCGGGACGGGTTGGTTCACGTCTCCCAACTGGCCGAGAAATTCGTCAGCGATCCGGCGATGGTGGTCAAGATGGGGGATCGGGTGAAAGTCAAGGTACTCACCGTTGACCAGGACCTGGGCCGGATATCCTTATCCATGCGTCTTGATGCTTCAAAGACCGAACGGCGGTCTGATGCGCCAAAGCCCGAACGGCGGTCTGATGCCTCCAAGGCCGAACGCGGCCCCCAACGAATTGCCCCGACGCCGGTCAAGAAGATGGCCACCCTGGAAGATTTAGTCAGGAAATTCAATAGATAAAAACATAACGCAGAGGCCCGTCCTTTGCGTTATCCTCGATTATTCTGGATACTGCCCCAGCAGAATATTTTCGATATCCTCTTTGAGCAGGCCTAGCCGATCGGCCATATCCGGGCTCCTTAATTGATCACCCAACTTGTCTATTTCACTATTTATCAAGGCAATCTCATAACAAAATCCGCAAAGGTGCCGGACTATTCCGTCCGGCCCGGTCATGCGGCGAAACAAATTGAGATCATCGACTAAAAAATTACTGAACACTTCCGAGGTCAAGTAATTAAAATAATCGATCCCTTTCTTCAATCTTCGGCCAAAACGTTCCAACAGCGTGTCTGCCAGGTCGTGCCAATCGTAACCCAGGGTATTGCACCTGGCACACCGCCATAGGCCAATCCGTTCATCAAAATCTCTAAAAATATCCTCTCCACCCAATAAATCGACCAGGCACTCCTCCGAGGTGATCCGGGGCAAGATATCCAGGACGCTCTTGAAACTCACCTTTAACGACAGCGCCTCCAGGTGCGGATCCAGGACGTCTGCCGTAATATTGACCTGATATGTTTCATTCACCTGAGACAGCGCCCGGTTAAACAATTCATTGGGTTCAAAGAATTTCTTTCTCTTTTTCTTGTCATAAAATCTGTAGGCGAAAAGCTCCAGATCCGGTCCCAAAGAAAGTAAGATCCGGTTGCAGGCCCGGCCCCGTTGACGTTGTATTTGCACCAGATAATAGCTCTGGTTTCGTTTCCTGATAATGACCATGGCCTCCTCCGGCAGTCAGGAAAGAGGATTATAGCCGTCCGATGCCAAATTCTCCCGTAGAAAAAAGGCATAACGCGAAGGAAAGGATTGAGGACTGTTATTTATTCCGTTCCAACCCCAATCGTTCCGCAATCTCGCCGGCCGTTCGCTTGACAAATTCATCAAACTTATCGCCGGTTAGAGGTCGCCCTGGCTGAGGCACTTCGGCCAGACCGACGGGGTGGACATACCGGGGTTGGTTGATCAGCTCCTTTTTGGATTTCACATGGAATTCCGGTGGAAAACTGTCCTGGAAGTACAATTCTTGAAACCCGATGAATTTAAGCATGTGCGCGGTGGCATCGAGTACCGCCGTCTCAGAAGAGTCTATCACCCGGTCACGAACTGCGACCGCCAACCCGGCCAACGATTCTCCCCCCTGGGTGCAGGCGATGTGGCCGTGGCGATTCGCCCTCATCATCCAGTCCATAATGTCCTGCTCCTTGGTTTGGACCACGAAAACTCTTTGCCGGCCGGCTAGTTCATTATATTTCCTGGCTACCTCGATCACCCGCGGCATGGACACCGGATTTCCGATCATGGCCGCCTGGGCGACAGAAGGCTTCACCGCAACAGGTTCAAATTTTCTTTTGTTATTATCCGGCTCCAAATAATATCGATAGACCGGGTCGGCATGTTCCGATTGCACGCCCACGACCTTGGGCAAGCCGTCGATAATACCCAACTCCATGAAATTAATAAACCCCGACATAACTGCGGTTATATTCCCGGCGTTGCCGATGGGTACAAAAACCGCCTTGTCAGCCACTTGATAGTCAAAATCCTGGGCGATTTCATAGGAGTAAGATTCCTGCCCTTTGATCCGCCAGGCGTTCTTAGAATTGAGCAGGGCCACATGGTAATTGTCGGCCAGATTCTCCACGATTTTCATGCAATCGTCGAATACCCCCGGAACTTCAAAAACATTCGCGCCACTACCCAGGGGCTGGGCCAGTTGTTGCGGGGTTACCTTTCCGTGGGGCAACAGGACTGAAGATTTGACCACCCCGGCCAAATAAGCCGAATATAGCGCGGCCGAAGCTGAAGTATCCCCAGTGGAGGCACAAATTGACAGGAGATTGGGCAATCCCTTCTTCTTGACCAGGTGATTGATAAAACTCAGCGCCACCGCCATACCCCGATCCTTAAACGAGGCGGAGGGGTTTTGTCCATCATTCTTATAATAGAAAGGTGCCCCAACCGCCTCCGTCAAAGGGACATTTGCCTTAACCAATGGGGTGTGTCCCTCGCCTAAATAAACCACGTCCGACAAAGGGATATTCGGTCCAACCAGCTCTTGATAACGAAAAATGCCTTTAACTTCAGGGATATTCAACATCTTCCGGTAATCGAAGATCTTTTGCCACAGCCGGCCGGCTGTCTTCTTTAAGGCCTCAAAACTGCGGTCAATGATCATAAATACCCCGGAGCAGGCGGGGCAAGTATACCAAAGTTCATCTACTGAAAATTCTGCGCCACAGCCTAAGCAGCGGTAAATCAAATCCCCCCCCACGTGTGGTACCAAGTAAGGTTGGATGTCCTGTGGAAAATCCTCGAGTCTCATAGCTATCCCTTCAACCAGACTATTATTTTTTAGTTATACATCGAACAGTTATAATTTTTCCTTTACGATGAGGCGTGGTTGCGGGTCGCTCGTTGCTTGTTGCAAGTCGTCTTCGACGAGTAAGCAGCAAGCAACCGGCAACCAGTGCCCGCAGAAGCGGCAGTTATAGCCGTGTCAAGCAGATGCTCAGTCTAATCGGGCCAGAGTCATATTTCCAATTCCATCTTACGTGGTTCCGCCTGTCACCTGGCCTCATTGTCTTTTATTTTTTTCTACGTTTTATTTTGTCCAGCTTGGAGCCTCGTCGTCACTCCGATGGTCTATTTTGCCGGTTTCAAACCAGCCGGTAATTTGATCTTTCCCTCGGCAATAGATTCGGGATAGACTATCACCCGACCGCCGGCATCAGTCCATTGAAACACACAAGCCAGCGCCGCCTTTTCCGGATCCATGTCATAAATTACCTGCTGACCTTCGTCAAACTTGACTCGACCCATAACTCCAAGCCGATCCGTCTTCTTCAGTTCAGCCACGATCGCGTCCGGCTCTACACTCCCGGCCCGTTCGATAGCCTCAGCCAAGATATAGACAGATTCATAAGACGGTGCCGGACCGTGCCCCGCTTCCACTGGCGCCCCCCACTTTTTCTGATAAGCCTCTTCGAATTTCTTGGACATGGGGACTTTAGCCGACGCAATGGCGCTCCCTAATTCAAAGTTGCAGTTGAGCGCTCCACCAATCTTCCCGTCAAATGTTTTCCAACCGCCCGGGCCGGTCAAGGGCGAAATGAACCCGGCCATCAAGCAAGGCAGCCTCATCGAATTCCATTGTTTGACCAGAATCCCGCTCTGGGGCATATCAAATATAGGTAAAATCACCTGGGCGCCCTTTTCCCGGGCCTTTCCCAAGGAAGAAGAGAAATCAGAGGTCCCCGTAGGATACGATTCTTCCCCCAGAACGGTCCAACCCGCCTTCTCGAAGTAATTTTTGGTGATCAGTTCGGCTGTTTTTCGGGCCCAGGCCACATCCTGGTTCATAATATACACTTTGTTGAACCCGAACTCCTTGTGGATAAAGGACATGGTGCCGATCAGGTACTTGACCAGAAACTTGGCATTCAGACAGGTCCGAAAAATATATTTGTATTTGTCGGGTTCCTTTTTGACCTTTTCCTCGGAGGCGGGCGACATGGCTATCGTCCCCAGAGTCGGAACCTTGTATTTAATGATCAGATCCATCCCGGCCAGGAGTGCCTCGGACCGGAACGGGCCGACCAATAAGGCCGTAGGTTTCTTTTCTAAAATGATCTTTTCCAGCCCTAACAAGGCCTCGGGAACCGGAACTCCAGGCGCGGCGTCACGAATGTCAATTGATTCAACCTTCAACGGTCTCTTAACCGGGCCGACCTTGACCCCGCCTTTGGCATTGATTTCCTCTACAGCCAGATTCACGGCTTTAAGCGCCTCTTTCCCTTCAATAAAACCTGTGGAAGTGGGTACCCCAAGGATGATTGGCTCCTGAGCATAAGCTGCGTAGCCAAAGACCTGGGCCGCCAGAAATGACAATACCAAGAGATTGAAATAGAAGATTTTCTTCATCGCACATCCTCCGCTTCTGGTTAGTTTTAACTCAAGAGACAGGTTACTTTCACTTGTCACCCTGCCAACCGTTACACCTAACTTGGCTGATTCTCTCGCCGGGGCCGCTTATCGGATCCGGGCCGGACCTGATCGGACTAAAAGGACAATTTTCCCATGCAGCGATTGGTTGACCTTATCAACTATTCGATAACTTATCAACTGAAATTAGAGTCCCCAAAACTTTCGTCATCCCCGCCCCCAAGAGATGTCACAGGAGACCTTTCCGCCCGAGATGACTACCGGCATGTTGATAAAATTTCATGGCCTAATTCTTTCCAATGAAGTATAATGAGTCTATCCGACCAGCAACTCGGTAGCCTGGTTCAAGTCTTTTAATACAGAAATGATCAGACAGACATCCCATCATTCCCCTTTCTTCCAGCCGGCCCCATCCCCGCGGCCGGAACCTTCAAACAATTCCCGGGAGTTTCAAACGGAGGATATCTTATGTCGTTACCCGCATCAGATAACGAAAGATACACTTACCGCGATTATCTCACCTGGGATGACGGCGAGCGGTGGGAACTCATCGATGGTGTGCTTTATAATATGTCCCCCGCCCCAAATCGGCGACATCAGCGCATCTCCCTGGATCTGGCTACTCAACTCAACAGCTTGCTATCAGGCCGGCCATGTGAGGTGTATGCCGCTCCCTTTGACGTCCGGTTGCCCAAAGGAGATGAAGCGGATACCCAGGTCGCCACAGTGGTCCAGCCTGATATTGTGGTCATCTGCGATCCGGACAAATTGGATGACCGGGGTGTCCGCGGCCCCCCGGAATTTGTCGTGGAAATTCTCTCGCCATCGACATCGGACAAAGATCGGACAATTAAGATGGCCCTATACGAAAATCGGGGCGTCAAAGAGTACTGGATTATTGATCCCGAAGATAATACCATTACGGTTCACCTGCTGGGGCCGGACGGCCGCTTCGACACGCCGGTCAAATATGAAGGCAAAGGAAATATAGACGTGGTCAGCCTCCCCGGCCTGGTCCTGGACCTGGACGCCGTATTCAAAAGCAAATGATAAATTTCAAGATCTCTTGGGGCTTAGCCGGAGATTGTTGGGGTAGCGCTTCTCTTGAACCCTAACCCAGCCGAGCCGGAGGATATCTTATGTCGTTACCCTCATCAGATAACGAAAGATACACCTACCACGATTATCTCACCTGGGATGACGGCGAGCGGTGGGAGCTGATCGACGGAGCGCTTTATGATATGTCACCGGCCCCAACTCGGCGGCATCAACTGATCGCCTGGGACCTGGTCAGACAAATCAGTATTTACCTCCTGGATAAAACATGCAGCGGATACTTCGCTCCCTTTGACGTCCGGCTACCCAAATGAGATGAGCCGGATAACCAGGTTGATACGGTCGTCCAGCCTGATATCGTGGTCATCTGCGATCCGGACAAATTGGATGACCGGGGTTGCCGCGGCGCCCCGGAATTTGTCGTGGAAATTCTCTCGCCATCGACATCGGACAAAGATCGGACAATTAAGATGGCCCTATACGAAAATCGGGGCGTCAAAGAGTACTGGATTATTGATCCCGAAGATAATACCATTACGGTTCACCTGCTGGGGCCGGACGGCCGCTTCGACACGCCGGTCAAATATGAAGGCAAAGGAAATATAGACGTGGTCAGCCTCCCCGGCCTGGTCCTAGACCTGGACGCCGTATTCAGAACGAGATGAGAAACTTCATGATATTTTAGGACTGAGCCGGAGATTGTCGCACTTTTCTTGAACTCTAACCCGGCCGATAAGAGGTATATCTTATGTCATTAGCCGCATCAGATAACGAAAGATACACCTACCATGATTATCTAACCTGGGATGACGACGAGCGGTGGGAACTCATCGATGGAGTACTTCATAGTATGTCACCGGCGCCATCAGCCCGGCATCAATTCATTTCCATGGGGCTGTCAGCCCAAATATACAACTTCTTGTCCCAAACCCCGTGTCGGATAGCCGCCGCCCCTTTTGACGTCCGGTTGCCCAAAGGAGATGAAGCGGATAACCAGGTCGACACAGTCGTCCAGCCGGATATTGTGGTCATCTGCGACCCGGCCAAGTTGGATGACCGGGGTTGCCGTGGGGCCCCTGAATTTGTTGTGGAAATCCTTTCGCCATCGACCGCGGACAAAGACCGGACAATAAAACTGGCCCTGTACGAAAATCGAGGTGTCAAGGAATACTGGATTATTGATCCGGAAGATAATACCGTTACGGTTCACCTGCTGGGCCCGGACTGCCACTACGATGCTCCAGCCATTCATGCAGGCCAGGGAGATATCAAGGTCGCGACCCTGCCTGGTTTAGAAATTGATCTGGATGCCGTATTTAGATAAAAATGGATTGTCACGGCACCACCGGGCACCCGTCTAGATAGCCCGAATACGGCCCAAAGATATCCAGAAAAAAAAGTTGTCTGCCGGAAGGTAAATGTTGACATTTGTCGGGCTTACTGCTACAGTAGCCAATTTTAGCGCTACGGCAGAGCAAGCATCAAAGATGAGACCTAAAAGATGAGACTCAAAGCCGAGACATTGTTATGAAACATGTTACGAAGGTTCGCCGACCGGACTTAGGGCCTACAAGAATTTAGTTTCAAGCCCCTGCAACTGGTCCCAAATCAAGGTGAACCATGGAATCGGGAGGTTGTATGAACATCATTGAACGGCTCCAACTAGAATATCTAAGAATGGACTATCCTGATTTTAAGCCGGGAGACACGGTCAAAGTCCATGTTAGAATACAAGAAGGAGAAAAAGAGCGGATCCAGGTTTTCCAGGGCGCAGTGATTAGAATCAGACACGGCCTGACCAACGCCACCTTTACCGTCCGTAAAATTTCCTACGGCATCGGCGTAGAAAGAATTTTCCCCACCAACTCGCCCAGTATTGACAGGATTGAGATTGTTTCCCGAGGCCGCGTCCGCCGAGCCAAGATTTACTACATCCGAAAACTTCGAGGTAAAGCGGCCAGGATTAAGGAGAAAAGATTTGCCCGTTAAAGTGGGACCACGGAATATGTCACTGTTCCCTGATCCTGATCCGGACAAGGACCTGATCCTATTTGAAAAACTCCTCCGCCATAAAGGCTACCGGGCCATCGCCGGCGTTGATGAAGCCGGACGTGGTCCGTTGGCTGGTCCAGTCGTGGCGGCAGCAGTTATTTTAGGTGATTTTGATGACCTCAATCTGGTTGATGACTCCAAGAAGCTCTCCCCACGACAACGTCAAGCAGCTCTCCAGCAGGTCCGAGACCGGGCGACCGCAATCGGTATCGGAGTCGTTGACTGGACTGAGATCGATCAAATCAATATCCTGGCGGCATCCCTTAAGGCTATGTGCTTAGCCGTGGAATCATTAGAGTTATCACCTGATTACCTCATGATTGACGGCATCTTCACCCTTAACTACGATTTACCCCAACAGGCCATCCGGCATGGCGACGCCAGATCTTTGTCCATCGCCGCGGCCTCCATCGTGGCCAAGGTCACCCGGGATGAGCTCATGCAAAACTACGATCAGCTTTATCCAGGGTATGGATTCGCCAAACACATGGGCTACGGCACGGCCGAGCATAAGCGGGCCATCGCCAAATTAGGCCCCTGCCCCATCCACCGGCTGACTTTCCGAGGGGTTAAGGAGCATACCGGCCCCACCCGCGAGGCGCAGGTCAACCTGACCCTCGGTCTGCGAATGACCAAAGTCGAGGTCACGCCCGGCAAGGCCTAGTTTCAGGCATTGACCTTGAGAGTCACCTGGGTTAGACCAATTATACCCCTTCCTTAGAGCATTAAATCTCATTCAGATCCATTATCAATCAAGACAACTAAAGAGAGAAATCATGCCTAAGGCTCCCCCGACCGGGACCAAAGTACTCGGAACCATCGGCGAGAAGGCGGCGGCTGAGTTCCTGAAAAGGAAGGGGTATGAGATTCTGGACGTCAACTTCACCTGTCCTTTAGGTGAGCTGGATATCGTGGCCAGGGACGGACGGACTATCGTTTTCGTGGAAGTGAAGACCCGGTCGGCCGGACAAATAATCAGACCTAAGGACCAGGTCGGTCAGCGGAAAATCCAGCGTCTATCGGCTTTGGCGGTTTACTATCGCAAAAAGATGAATCTCCTCCAAACATCAGGTCGATTTGACGTCATCGGAGTGATTGTCGGCCCGGCTGGCATGGAAATCGAGCACATCGAACACGCCTTTGAGCTTCATCAGTCCTTTTATTACTGATCGGGCCCCGGTCAGTCCTTCCTCAGGAATTGACGGTCATGCCGAAGAAAAAGATAAGACCTCATAGCGATATCGCCCCGGCATCGAAAAGCGACGACCAGACAGCCGCAGCGGAAGAGTCTTCTACTTCCGGCACCCTCTTCGTGGTGGCCACCCCCATCGGAAATCTTCGGGATATCACCCTGCGCGCCCTGGACGTTTTGGCCAAGGTCAAACTAATCGCGGCCGAGGATACCCGCCACACCAGGAAATTATTGTCGGCCTACGACATCCACACCCCCCTGGTCAGTTATCACGATCACAACAAGGAAACCGCCGCGCCCAAATTGGTGGCCAAATTAACTGCCGGTGAAGACGTGGCCCTGGTGGTCAGCGCCGGGACTCCGGGCATTTCCGATCCGGGATTCTACCTGGTCCGGATGGCCAAAAGCCTGGGTCTGGCCGTGGTCCCCATCCCCGGTCCCTGCGCCGCGGTGGCGGCCATGAGTGTCTCCGGGCTACCGACCAACCTGTTCGCCTTTGTCGGATTTTTGTCGACCAAAGCCGGACGCCGGCGGCAGCATCTCCAAGAACTCAAAGATTTCAAAGGGACACTGGTGTTTTATGAATCTCCGGGGCGTCTGGTAGACACTCTGGCCGACTTGATCTCCGAGCTGGGGGATCGACCGGCCCTGATCGGCCGGGAAATGACTAAGGTCTTTGAAACCTTTTATCAGGGTGACCTGTCTGTCCTGCGCCACGAACTGGAAGGGCAGGCGATCAAGGGAGAAATAACCTTAATCGTCACTGGGAGCACCAGTTCGGAACAAATAACCACAGAAGAGCTGGTCGAGCGACTCGAGGATAAAATGAAAAACCAGGGATTATCCCTGAGCCTGGCCGTCCGGGAGGTGGCCCAGGAAACAAACCAAAAGAAATCCGATATCTATGAGCTGGCTCTCAAATTAGACCGGGATACCGAACCTACTCCAGAAGATCAGTAATATAGGGATTGTGTTTCCGTTCATAACCAATTGAGGACGACGGTCTGGAGCCATAATCGTGTCCCGGCCAGACCACCGTATCAGCCGGCAGGGTCAATAACTTTTCCTTAATCGATTTTAACAGCACCTTCAGCGAACCTCCCGGCAAATCCGTCCGTCCCACCGCCTCCACGAAAAGCGTGTCACCAGTAAACACATGCCCGGGGATATACAAGCAGATGCCGCCGGGGGTATGACCAGGGGTATGCAACACGGTGACATTCAAGTCCCCGACGGCCAGGATTTGGCCATCTCGAACGGTCAGATCGGGTTTGGGGGTGGGCTTAAACCCCATAGCCAGACAGAACATTTTGTTTTGCAGGCCGGTGGCTGCCGCGGCGTCCTGCTCGGACATGACCAGTGATAGTTTCATTTTTTGGGTTATGACCGCATTCCCGCAAGTATGGTCGCCATGAGCATGGGTGTTCACCAGGTACTTAATGTTCAAACCCAACTTCTTAACCCGAGCCATGATCCGGTTCTCATCTCCGGCCGGATCTATCAACATCCCCTCTTTGCTTCTCTCGCATCCCACAATGTAACAAAACACGGACATGCGGCCGACCATCATTTGTTCAATAATCATATTCCCCTTCCTTCTGCGTTCATCTGCGCCATCTGCGGATTTATTTTTGATACCCAATTAATGAAACTCGTCTTCGCTTGCTCAACCGGTACAACGGTATCAGGTTAAGAAGTTTAACCCCGCCCATAAGTAAAGATGCCCGCCAAATCCCCAAGACCGGGACGATCAGGATACCGGCCAGCACCGCGCCCAAAGCCCCGCCCAGGTGGTCAGCCGTCTCCAAAACCGCCGCAGCGCGGCCAGCCGGATCGGCCATGGTCTGATCTTGGGTCGTCGTCTTTCCCTGGCCAGCAGTCACGATCAAGGCAAACAGAACCGGAAACTGGTATCCGGCCAACATCCCGACCAACGGGATAAGCCCCCAAAGTAATATCTGAGGCAGCCCGCCTCGTCCCAACCAACCTGTGGCCAGGACGACCAGGACGAAGCATATTTCCACCATCACTAACTGTTTGACCGGTGATGGCCAACACATGCGCCATCTCGAGGTGGTATATCCGCCCGTGGCCAAACCAAACATGAACAAGGCCGTGATCAAGCCCACATCTTGAAACAACACACCATAGGCGTTCTGGAAGATGTAAAGCTGAATCATCTGGACGGTCATAGCCGAAAATCCCGTGCCACCGATGACCACCCCGCCCAAAATGGTGGTGGATCCGGCCCGGCACAGAGCCAGATATCCCAGCACCGCGGCCCCAAATATCGCCAGCCACCAGCCCTGGATCATTTTTTCCAGCCCGGCCTTAATCCAGGTCCGACCTTCCATCTGTTGCCAAAGCACCAGGCTGTACAAATAGCTTAATGGCCGTTCATCAGTGTTGACCGGTAACTCGGTCGCCTGGTGCAACCGGGTCATGAGATAGGCGTGTTCAGTGGGAGGAAAGAACATTCTAAAGGACTGGGGGCTGACATAGGCTGACGACCGGCCTTGGGCCAGATATCGCTGACCTAAGAGATCGACGTCGGTGGTAATAGTCGCCGGGCCGGCCGCGGCGAAAAATTTGATATCCTGCCCGGCCGTGACCACCACGTTGGGGAAAACCGACTGGAGGGTGTGATAGACTGAGCCGACCAAAGCAGACATGGTCGGGCCGATATAGGCTTCCGAGGCGGTCAATCCGGTAACCACCACCCCCCGATCTCGCAACAGAAGACGCACCGACTGGTAGAACTCCCGGGTGAAGAGGCGGTTGACCATCGCCGTGGCTGGATTGGGCAAATTGAGGATAATCAGATCAAACCGGTCTGGAGAGCGCTGGGCAAATCTCCGCACATCGTCATAGATAATGGATAGCCGTTTATCTCGCTCCAGGACGTCCCGGTCTGAAGACGGCAAGGCCCGGATGGTCATCCGGCTCAGGTCCGAATCTAATTCCAGGTAGACTAATCGCTCGATGGGATAAGACAAGAGAGGGCCAAACATGCCGCCGGGTCCTTGACCGACCAGCAAGATGCGCCTGGCCTGGGGTGCTTGAGCCATGATCAAAGACACGATCGCGTCGAAGAGATAGGGGTTGGGGAAAGAGTAGAGGAGAGTGTTATTCCCGAACAGGCTGAATAAGCCCTCCTGGGTGGCCACGGCCGCGTGTTGATATGGGGTATCTTTCGTCCGGACCAAATCAAATCCCGGAAAAGTCTGAGACCAGCGCTTATGGACCAGGTAGTCGTAAGCTTGCCGGCCAAAGCCGTAAGCCCCCAACCCGGTGGACAGGCTGATCAGCCCCAGACCAAGCGCCACCGCCTTCTTTCCCGGGACCAGGGTGATAACCACGGTCAACATCAACAGGGCATAAAAACCGCCGGTGATGGTCAACGGGTCCACCCGACCGGCCAGGGCAAAGGTGAAAAGACCCAGACCCAGGCCTGAGCCCAGGGATTCAAGTAGAAATACTCTCCCCCCGGCCGCTTGCGCCTGGTCCTCCGAGCCGCTCCGAACCGCCAGAAGGCCGGTGGCCGAAACAAAGACGGCCCCGACCAGCGCGCCCATGGGCATGGTCAAGACCAGACTTCCCCAACACAGGACCGGAAACGGGATCACTTCACCTGGAGTAAGATGCCAAATCCCGCGAAACAGACTGCAGGCTGCGATCATCCCCCACATCATCGGTCCGGCCAGGGCGGTCGTGACTGCAAACATCCGGCCCAGGGTCAGACGCGGTCCGACAAAAACCGGTCCCAGCTTCGCTCCGGCGCCCACTCCCAACAGCCAACTGCCTAAAATAATACCAATAACCAGTTCATTCCCGTAGAACGTGACCAGTAACTCGCGCAGCAACAACACCTGCCCCACCAGAGCCAGGCCACCAAAGATAACCAGCGAGGCCAAAAAGGCGGACACATTCATGCCGGGTTCCCGATTCTTCGATTCCTAAAGGCAAAACCGCACAGGACGTGGGAAAACAGAAAAGAGCGCGGATTGTTTATGAACATATCCTTACTAAAATCTCCGCGACCTTGTCCCTTTTTCTGCGTCCTGGGCGGTTTTACTGGCAAGATGGCTGAACGGGGCAATTAGACCAGGTTCAGGCTGATGTCTGCGGCGGGCGCCGAGTGCGTGAGAGCCCCGACGGAAATAAAATCAACGCCGGTTTCCGCATAGCCTCGGACGGTATTCAAATTGATGTTGCCCGACACCTCCAGCGGCACGCCGGCGGCCAATCTAACCGCCTGGATCACCTGATCCACCATCATGTTATCCAGCATAATCACCTCGGCCCCAGCCGTGACCGCCGCAGCCAGCTCCACCAGGTTCGTCACTTCCACCTCCACCCGGTGGAGATGAACCCGCTGGGCCAGGGCCTTAGTGATGGCTTGGGCCACGCCTCCCGCCGCCTTGATGTGATTATCTTTGATCAAGATGCCGTCAAACAGCCCGTACCGGTGATTTCGGCCGCCACCCATCCGGACGGCGTACTTTTCTAAGGCCCGCCAACCTGGGGTGGTTTTCCTGGTATCTACGATATGGGTGGTGGTACCAGCCACAGCCTCAACATAAGCCCTGGTCAACGTGGCTATCCCGGACAGCCGTTGCAAAAAATTGAGGGCGGTCCGTTCCGCGGTCAAGATGGAGTTCACCGGTCCGGATATTTCAGCTAAAAGCGCCCCCTTGGCCGCGTCCATTCCGTCCGTGAAGGAGGACTTGAACACGCAACGGTTATCCACGAGTTCAAATACCCTGGCGCAGACGGACAGGCCGGCCGCGGTAAGAGACTGCTTGGCG
>JADFXK010000380.1 GCA_015233625.1 Deltaproteobacteria bacterium
CCCAGTATGCAAATTTCCTGATAACGACAATATGTCGGCGGAAGCTGGACAGCCGGAGAAAACAACAGGCTGTTATCACATGATTTATTATGAGCTGGCAGCATGGGTTGTTGCCGAGGACAGAAAATTAAAAAAACCCCGCCGCGCGCTCAATTACGCCTTGAGCTACGGGCAGGGTTTTAAGGTATCAATCGTGGTGCTTAATGGCCACAGAGGAGAACTGGGGCGGCTGGGATAATGTTATGATTAAGAGCAGCAGCTTTGTTCGGATGAAGGCCAAAGGCCACAGCCATTAACTGCGTAATAAAGACTATGGGGAGACAGTGATTCGTGCCCAAAGTGTCATTGATTTTTTTCTGATAAACCTCAAGGTTCATCTGACACATGGGGCAAGCGGTGGAGACAATCTGGCCGCCGTTCTTTTCAATGTCGGTCAGGATCTTATCAACTTGCTGAAATCCTAAAGCCTGTTCGGTGAAGAAGATTCCTGAGCCACAACAGACCATTTTGGAATCGAATTGAACCACTTCAGCGCCCAAGGCGGCCAGCAGTTTGTCCATGACCACAGGTTTTTCCACACTGTCGTATTCACCATAAGGCCGGACTGTCTGACAGCCCACATACCCGGCGACTTTTACGCCGGTAAGGGGATGTTTGACCGCCGCCTTAATTTTGTCGACACCCACGTCATTTATCAGTACATCTTGGATGTGCCGGACTTTCAGACTACCTTTGTAGTTCAGGTTACCAACGGCTAAGATGCTGTTAACCTTGGCCAGGTGAGCCGGATTTGCTTGGAGTTCCCGGTTGACCTTATTCAGGACCACGTAGCAGGAGCTACAGGGGGCCACAATATCGAAATGCCCTTGGGACTCGGCCAAGGCCAAATTACGGGCGGCCAATATTTCGCCCGATAACTCATTACCGCCGATATATCCGATACTGGCACCGCAGCAATTCCAATCTTCGATCTCCCTGAAATGGATGCCCAAAACCTCAGCCACGGGCTCGATGGAGACCAGGTAGTGCTTGTCACCGGCTTCCAGGGCACATCCCCAATAGAGGAAATATTCCATTACTTATCCCCTCCCTTTCCTATCTCTTCGGCCAAATCGAGCATCTTCCGGAAAGCCTTGATGTCCTTGATCGGTTTTTCGGGCAGAAGTTTCATTCGATGATGAAAAAGCATCGCCAATCCCATGGGCATATTCTCCAAGGCCTTGGGGATACCGGCGATCATACCGTCGGCCAACATGAAGTTTTGGGCCACCAACTTCTCATCAATCTTGCCGAGTTTGTATACGCAATCCCAAAATTTCCGGCCAAACACTGCGGTTTCTTTGCGTGGCACGTAGCCTTGCACGAGTGCATAGTGCGCCAGTCCATGCATGGCGTCCATTACCGGAACCTTGCGGGGGCATCGGACTTTACAAGTGTAACAGGAAGTACATAACATGATGTCGCGACTACCAAGCACCTTGTCCCGTTCTCCCATCCTGACCAAGGCAAATATCCGCCGTGGCGAATATTCCATATGTTCCTTCAGGGGGCAGGACATGGCGCAGACGCCACATTGCATGCAGGTTTTAATTCCCTCTCCGGAATCTACATTCTTGAAGACCTCATTGGCGAAGGTGGGATCATAGGCCTTCTTTTTAACCGCCTCGTTCTTTTCCATATGCATCCTCTTGAAAAAGGCTTGTTAGATGTATGCGTTCGGCCTCAGCGTAGTGCTGCCGCTTCGGCAATGATGCGTTCCGTATATCAGAAAAAGGACGTCGTGTATACATATTTCTTTGGCGGGGGAAGATCCCCCGCGCAAAAGGAGGATATCACGGAGAAGGATTACATATCCTTGTACGGATTCGGGTCCATTTCTTGGATTCGGGCGACAAAATCGCCCACGATGCTGGGGATCCGATCAATATCGGTGATGGACACCTGCTCTACTCGAATTCGATCAGATTCTAACACCAACCGGTTCAACGTCTCGGATATTTTGGACATCCGGATGTTGGCCAGCTCGCTCCCTTTAATGAAGTGGCACTGATAGTCGTCCCCATGCTTGCAACCCATGAGCAGAACACCGTCGATACCTTTGGACAGAGCGTCGGCGATCCAAACCAGATTGATAGAACCCAAACAGCGGAGCGGGACGATGCGAATGTAGGGACTGACGGGTAACTTCTTGAACCCTGCCATATCAAGGGCGGGGTAAGCATCGTTTTCACAGACCAGAGCTACTATACGCGGCTTTTCCTCGTCCTCTCCGGGAACCTCGATAGACTTGATCATGGAGCCGATCATATCCACGGAATAGTTCTTAAACGAGATGATCCGTTCCGGACAGGCGCCCATGCACACACCGCACCGACGGCAACGAGAAGGATTGGGCAAAGGATTGCCTTTTTCGTCTTCGTTGATGGCGCCAAAGGGACATTCCTCAGTACACCGCTTACACTGGGTGCAGCGTTGCATAAAGAACTCGGGGAAGGTGGTATCACCTACCCGGGGATGAACTGCCGAACCCACGGCCACATTTTCGACACATTGAATGGCCTTCATGGCGGCTCCGGCGGCGTCCGAGATACTGGTGGTCATCTTCATCGGGCGGCGAACTGGCCCGGCAGCATATATACCCGTCCGGCGAGTTTCATAGGGGAAGCAAATAAAGTGAGAATCCGGGAATCCATAAAGATTGAGAAGCGGAAGTTCCGGACCTTGCCGGTAGGCCAAATTAAGGACCTGGCCGGTTTTGGGGATATAATCTTTGGTCGCCAGACTGACGGCTTCTTCTTTCTTCTCTTCACCCTCGACGCAAGGAACATCAAATTCGGTGGTGTGGGTGGTGGGCATCATCCCCGTCGCCAAAACAATCAGATCCAGCTCCTCTAACCGCACATCTTGGTTGAGCAGCATATCCTTAACTTCCAGGGATAAGGTTTTTTCGTCGCCTTCCTCGATTTTAGGGTCATTTTCCCGGCGAATAAAAACGGTCCCGCCATTCTGGACGGCCCGATAAAAATTCTCATCTTGACCGGGGGTCCGGATGTCTCTGTAGACGATGTATGTGGCTGCGTCGGGGTTCTGCTGCTTAACATATGTGGCCTGCTTCAATGAGGCCATACAGCAGACCGCCGAGCAATAGGGTAAGTGTTTTTGGTCCCGAGACCCGGCGCACTGGACAAAGGCGACACTATTCACCTCTTTACCGTCGGAGGGACGGACGATCTTGCCCGCTTTGGCCATTTCTTCCATTTGCACATTGGTGATAACATTGGGGAAGTTACCATATCCCCATTCGCTCAGGTTATTAGCGTCATAGGGTTTCCACCCGGTAGCCTGGACAATCGCGCCGACCCGTTCAGCCACGGAGGTACCGTTTTTCTTGATGGATACGTCAAACATGCCCGGAGCACCCGCGATGCTCTCAATGGTGCACCCGGTGAAGACCTTGATGTTGCTGTGCCCTTTAACTTCCTTTATCTTGTCTTCAATGCCGGTGGGTTCCAACTCCTGGTAAGGAGATTTCTCCGGGGCTTTCATCTTCATCCGGCCCATGAAGCCACCAAGCTCGTTTTCTTTCTCTACCAGGACAACCTTATATCCAGCCTTAGCCGCGTCCAGGGCCGCCGTCATGCCTGACAGGCCACCACCCACGACCAGGATGTCTTTACACATATTTTCGACTTCATAGGGCACCGGCATGTCCATCTTGGCCAGCTTGACCATACCCATGCGCAGGTAGTCTTCGCCCAACATCTGAAAGTCTTCTTTGGCTGTATCATCAGGCTCGGCAGGCATCATCCAGACCACGTGTTCCCGGAGGTTTACCCGGTCGAGCAAGGTGTTCGGAAAATTGAAGACATCAGTGTTGACCCGCGGCGAGCAGGCGGCTATGGCGATAGTGTTGACGCCTTCCGCGGCGATGTCTTGTTTGATCAGGTCGGCACCCTCTTGGCTGCACATTTGACCATGAGTCTTACAAATGGGGGCCTTTTGAGCCTTGGCCACTTTGACCAGGGCATCCACGTCCAGGGTGTCGCCGATACCACATCCCGTGCAAATATAGACAGCGGTTTTTTTATCCATCTCTTATCTCCTCGCAATCGATTGAATGGCCTGAGGGCCCCCGCGGGTGCCTTCCGGACACAGGGGGCCACCTCATTCGGCCGAAGGGCGGTGGCCGCTCCCTAAATAACTTGCTTTACCGGGTCCATCCTTAAGAAACCATATTCATTATAAGTTACCTCCGCCGGGGACTTGCCCCCGGCAGGTGGGGGGCACATTCCCTTGGGC
>JADFXK010000381.1 GCA_015233625.1 Deltaproteobacteria bacterium
GCCGTGGCCGGTTTATTCTTCGCGGGGTTATCCGGGGCCATGATCTGGCGCTGGTGGCGGGTAGATCTGGGGGGGGCCGGCGTATCCTCAATTTAGCCCAAGTTAGACAATAACAACCGGAGATTATCGCGCAAACGCCCGCACCATAACGGCACGGGCGTTGTTTATTCATATACGGAGTGAAAGATTAGCCTGATTGGTCTAATTAGGCGTTCTTTCCTTCCTCAGACTGATAGTAGTTCATGAGAATCTTGGCAACTTCGGGACGGGAGAATTCAGCCGGCGGAGCAATTCCTTCGGCCAACATAGCCCGAACTTTGGTTCCGGAAAGCAGGACGAAGTCATCTTTGGTGTGATCGGGCACATCCCGCATCATGACGACTTTGTTCAACTTTTTGGACCAAGCTGTATGGTCGGCTTCGTAGATTTCGATATCCAGAGCGCCCTTGGGCACTTCGTCATGGAAGATCGTTTGGGCGTCAAAACCGCCGTAATAGTCGCCGACACCGGCATGGTCACGGCCGACGATCAGGTGGGTACAACCGGTGTTCTGACGGAACACAGCGTGGAGCACGGCTTCCCGGGGACCGGCATACAGCATGTCGAATCCATATCCGGTGACCAGGACGGTGTTAGCTGGGAAGTACAATTCGACCATCTTCCGGATGCAATCGTCACGGACGTCGGCAGGAATGTCGCCTTTCTTTAGCCGGCCAAGCAACATGTGAATCAGGATGCCGTCAGCCTTAAGGTCATTATAAGCCATCCGGCAAAGCTCTTCGTGGGCGCGGTGCATGGGGTTCCGAGTCTGGAAGGCCACGATTTTGTTCCAGCCGAGTTTGGCCATTTCTTCGCGGATTTGATAAGCCGTCCGGAAGGTCCCCGGGAACTCTTTCTCGAAGTAGGAGTAGCTCAGGACCGTGATCGGACCGGAAACAAAAAACTTGCCTACGGAGTTGAAGGCGGCGACGCCGGGGTGGGCCGGATCTTGGGTCCGGAAGATCTTGTCGGTCATCATTTTCATTTGGTCGTCGGTAGCTTCATCGATACCGGTAACTTCCTGAGTGGCGACCACGGGGTTGCCGGGCAGGTTGGGATCGAGCAAAGCAATCTTTTGACCGACTTTGATACCGGAGGCATCCTTCAAGACGTTCACTATCGGCACGGGCCAGAACAATCCCTCTTTGGTTTGCATTTTTTCGGCCACGCTTAAGGAATCGGCCAAATTCATGAACCCGGTCAGGGGGTTGAAGTAACCACTGCCCAGCATGACGGCGTTACCATTGGCAGCAGAGCTGATCACTACGGAAGGCAGACTAGCCGCTTCTTTGATGAGTTGGGCGCGCTTGCCGGCGTCCATGACATAAAGCGGGTTAAGTTTATCAGAGCCATGCGGTTTGATCATTAATGTTCCTCCTTAGGTGAAAATAATTCATAGATTAAGGCAGATTAAAGCCCATCCGGAGGATACTGCCTCATTGCTGCTTAAGTCACCGGCTGGGCCTTCGGTTCACCTCATGTGAATGGGTTCACATGAAAAAAGCTAACATGAACCCACCAGTTTAACGATGCGGCGTGAGCTACGCAAGCCTCCGTCCGCAATGATAGACGGCGCCACTTTTGGCGGTCATAAACGGCCTTGCGGGCCCCGAATCCTGGAACTAAAAATTCGTCCGTCCGGCATAACCATTTATTGTCACACCCAATTTTAAAAAGTGACGGCGCCCTTGAACTAACTTCCGTGGAAAATAGGCGAAACTTAACAAACTATGATTAATAAGTCAAGTTGAAAAAGGCCAAGCGCTAAAATTAAAAGACCAGGGCCACCCGATCTAGACCTCGAACGGTCATAATCTTGGTTCCTCGTTGCTGTTACTCAAGAGCAACGAGCAACCGGCAACAAATCCTCAGCCGGGTCTGACCACGCCCGTTATATTTATGTACAGATACGCCGCCGGCAACGCCACCAACGCGCTGTCTATCCGGTCGAGCAGACCCCCGTGGCCGGGAAAAATGGTGCCCGAGTCTTTAGCACCCACCGCCCGCTTGAGCATCGACTCTATCAGGTCTCCCAATTGGCCCACAATAGACAGCCCCAAGGACATAATCACGACGTGTTTTACCGACAACGCATGGAGGAAGAGAGAGCGATAGATCAAGGCGCACACCAAGGCCGCGATCAGTCCGCCCACCGCTCCTTCCACTGTCTTCTTCGGACTCACCGCAGGCATGAGTTTGTGTTTTCCAATTGTCCGACCAGTAAAGTAGGCGCCCGTATCAGTGCAGGCCGTAATGACGAAGACCAACAAGACCCAGTATGGTCCTGACGGCAGGGTTCTTAGCCCGATAATGCTAGACAAAAATCCCCCGACGTAGACCACCCCGAAAAATACCTTGCCCAGATCTGCCGGAAGTTCCCGCGTCGGCGGTCGAAGAAAAAGGACGAGTGTCATGACCATGAAAAGGGCTGCCACCAGACCCAGCCATGGCCCGTTGGGCATCTTGACCCAAAAAAACAAAGGCGCCATTAATCCGGCGCCTAACCCAATTCTCCTCAAGACTGCATCCCGCTTATTCAAGACCAGGCTAAAGTACTCGTGCAGCCCCACCCCGATCGCCGCCGCCACCACTCCCACAAAAACAGGTAAAGGCACCCAAAAAACCACCCCGATCAAGAAAGCTACCAGAATAAACGCCGTGGTCAATCTGTTCAAATTGATCTCCCCTACTCTTTCCGGGCGCCGGACACCTGTTCCCCTGTCATCCCGAACCGTCTTTCTCGCTGCTGAAAATCTTCAATGGCGGCCAGCAGTTGTTCTCGGCGAAAATCGGGCCAGAGGGTGGTGGTGAAGTAGAGTTCCGCGTAAGCGATTTGCCACAATAAGAAATTACTCACCCGGTATTCACCACTGGTCCTGATCAGTAAATCAGGGTCAGGCATTCCGTGGGTATACATAAAGGCAGAAAATATCTCCGGGGTAATTTCTTCCGGAGTGAGGGCGCCCTCTTTGACTCGGAGGGAAATTCTTTTGGCCGCATCGACAATCTCGTCCCGACCACCATAACTCAAGGAAAGATTTAGGACCATGTCCTGGTTGTGGGCCGTCTGATCCATGGTCTGTTTCAACCGGCGCCTGATCCCTTTCGGTAAGTCCTCTATTCGGCCAATAACATTTAACCGGATGCCGTTCGTCAGCATCTCATCCAGCTCTGATTTCAGGAATCGGCCTAAAAGGGCCATCAACGCCCTTATTTCCAGCTTCGGGCGTTGCCAGTTCTCAATGGACAGGGCATATAAAGTCAGATATTTGATGCCGATTTCTCGGCTGGCTCGGACAATCGTCCGGACCGACTCGGCGCCCTCACGATGCCCGGCAATCCGGTCAAGACCGCGTTGTTTGGCCCATCGACCGTTACCGTCCATAATGATGGCCAGATGCTCTGGAATAGAATTTTGGTTTGTAATACTCTTCACGTGGTTTCAAACCTGGAAAAAGATTAGACGCATCAGACCAGCTAGAATTCCATGATTTCCTTTTCTTTATCGGCACACAGTTTGTCCGCCTGGCTGATGTAGCCATCAGTCAATTTTTGAACTCTTTCCTGCTGCTTAAACAACTCGTCTTCAGCGATTTCCTTGTCTTTCTTCAGTTCTTTAAGCATCTCGTTAGCGTCCCGGCGGGCGTTTCGGATAGCTACTTTATTTTCTTCGGTCAACTTTTTCACCACCTTGACCAATTCCTTGCGCCGCGCCTCAGTCAGGGCCGGGATGGACACCCGGATGATCTTACCGTCGTTCATCGGGGTCAAGCCCAAATCAGATTTTAAGAGTAATCTCTCAATGTGACTGATCAGGCCGTTATCCCACGGTTGAATCACGATTAACCGGCTTTCCGGAACAGAGAGCGAAGCCACTTGATTTAAAGGCATCTGGGTTCCGTACGCATCCACCCGGATTCCGTCAAGCAACGTGACCGATGCCCGGCCGGTCCTGACCCGGCTGAAATCACGATTCAAGATCGCCAGGGTCTTTTCCATCTTATCGTTAAGTTCGTCAAATAGTCCGTCAATCACTTTCTTCTCTCCTCACCACGGTCCCGATATCCGACCCGGTAATGATTTTAACTAGATTTCCTGGGGTAGTCAAATCGAAGACGACAACCCTGAGGCCTCCGTCTTTAGCCAACGAGATGGCCGTGGTATCCATGACCTTGAGGTTGAGGCGAAGCGCCTGGTCATAGGTCAGGCGGTCAAACCGCCGGGCTGCGGGATTTGTCACCGGGTCGGAATCATAGA
>JADFXK010000382.1 GCA_015233625.1 Deltaproteobacteria bacterium
CCCGGGGCCGATTACTACGATCAGAAGCACAAAGATCGGGTAGTCAAGAACATGGTCAACAGAGTCAAGCAGTTAGGCTACGACGTGGTGCTCACCCAAACTGCCTGATAGAAGAGTCTCATAAGAGAGCAATGAGCTCATATGAAAACAACACTTCTCGACTGGATCATTTGCCCCTCATGCCTGCCTGCGGAAAACGGTCTATCTTGCCACGTCGAAAATCAAACTGGCCAAGATATCTTTAAAGGTACGCTGCATTGTGACCAGTGTGGTGCGGACTACCAGATCCAAGACGGTCTGGCCTTTCTCCTGCCCCGCTCTGCCTCCTCGGCCCAGGTGGGGCCGTCGAAATATGAAGACCCGATCTCTCTGTCCGCCTACCTCTGGGGGCATTACGCGGATCTGTTCCATGATCCGGATGCCTCGTCCGCGTACCCGACCTGGAGTGATTTGCTGGACCCGGCTCCGGGTCTCGCCCTGGACCTGGGTTGCGCAGTGGGGCGATTCACCTTTGAGATGAGCCAAAAATTCGACTTGGCCATCGGGTTGGACAACTCCATCCAGTTTGTTGCCACCGCCCGCCGACTGATGACGCAGGGCCAGATCGACTTCCACCTGGTTGAGGAAGGCCGATTGAAATCGCCCCGAACCATCGCCCGGCCGTCTAACTGGGACCCCGGCCGGGTTGAATTCATTGTCGCCGACGCTCTCGCCCTACCCTTCAAATCCGGGTTGTTTTCCGCCGCCTCATCCCTCAACCTGCTCGATAAGGTTCCCCGTCCCCTGGTTCATTTGCAGGAGTTGAACCGGATCTCCCGGAATTCCGGCGCCCAGTTGCTTCTGTCTGATCCCTACTCCTGGTCGACCCAGGTGGCGGCTGAAGCAGACTGGCTGGGCGGCGTCTTAGCCGGCCCTTTTTCCGGTAAAGGGCGAGACAACGTGAAAGCGCTGCTCTGCGGCCGGGAGGCGGAAAGCCTGAGTCCAGGGTGGGATGTCCGGCACCAAGGCGAGGTCTGGTGGAGGCTGCGAAACCATGCCAATCATTTTGAGCTGATTCGTAGTTGTTATATCAAAACGGAAAGATAGGGAGGGAGGTTCGGTTGCGCAGACCAATTTTCGATGGGCATGTGGATCTGGTTTATGGGTTGATGCGGCATCACCCACAAGTTCCTTTCCACCAGGTCACCTCAGGTCCGGTGACTCTTTCCGACATGAACCAGGCTGGAGTTAAAGTGATCGTCTCGGCCCTTTATTGCCCGGATGAATATAACGGACCAGGGACTGCGGCCGACCATCTCCGGGGGCTGTTCCATTACGCCGATGAATTCCTGACCGGACTGCAACCCATCGGGACCGCCGCGGACCTGGCCGCCTGCCTGGATGCGGCGACGGGGCCAGGGATCATTGAGCTACTGGAAAACGCCGATGCCTTAGTTGACGGATCGGTAAGCCTGGACGAACTCAAGGATAGGGGAATCAGGATGGTCGGGTTAACCCACGCCGGAGTCAACCGCATCGGCCAGGGCAATGGAGTCCGCCATCCGGAAGGTTTGACCGCGGCCGGCCAGGACCTGGTCAAAGCCCTGGACAAAAACGGATTCGGGATTGACATTGCCCACCTGGCCGACCCGTGCTTTTATGAGTTACTGGATATCTTTAACGGCCCGCTGATTTCCTCCCACACCGGATTCCGTCATTTCTGCCCTCGGAGCCGAAACCTGGACCGGGAACATCTGGAGGCCATTTTCGACCGGCAGGGAGTGGTGGGAGTCACGGTTAATCCGGAAATGCTGGCTCCTAACGGTCCGGTCAACGCCGAAGATGTCTTCCGACAAATAGACTGGCTGGTTCAAGGATATGGATCACAGGGAGTGGGGCTGGGGACGGACTTCTATGGATTCGATTTAAGCACCTTGGGGTTACCGGATCTAGCCGGGCTCCGTAGGTTGGAGGAGATGTTGGACCGGCATGGCTACGACGAAGATTCCATCAGCCGAATCATGGGTGGGAATTGGGCCGCTTTCTACACCGGATTGACGGCCGGCCGGAAGGCCCAGCCCAGATCAAGGTAACAGAGACTTTTCCATCAGTCTCGCCAGGTACGCACCCAACTCTTCAAGCGCGGCTCCAGTGTCATGGATAGGCCGATTCTGAGTGGCCAGGTAGGAACAAGCTGTTTCAAGGGCCTGTACAATTTGGGGTTCAAGATCGAGGAATCTGAATCCAGTCAGGTACGCATTGTATTTTTTCTGATATACTGAGTAGACAACCTCAGCCGAGGCAATGCAGTTCTCCTCCCACACCATTCCCTTGGTCAACATTTTCAGATTGAGGTCCAGTTGGAGGCGGTCGTTGGGATGAAAAGCCCGCTTGGCCCTGAGGCACAGCCCGCCGACGGAAAGATCAAAGTATCTTAGCACCTTAGTATAATCAGATGAATAGACGAGGACTAACTGATCAATCTTGTGACGATCAGATCGACGATTATTCGCCTCTGCCGACTGGTCGGGATGGGCCAACGGTACCGCGGCGGCTGAGTCAAAATCAACAATACCCTGATTTTCCAATTTGCTTCACACTTTGCCAGGAGGTTAATTCAGATGGACCTATATTTGATTCGTCATGGTCAAGCGCTGTCAAAAGAAATTGACCCGGAAGAAGGTTTGAGTCCAGCCGGACGTGACCAAATCCGGATTTGCGCCCAGATGTTAACCAAAGTCGGAGTGAAGCTGGACGCCATTCTGACCAGCCCTAAGAGAAGGGCACTGGAATCGGCCATTATCTGCGCCCAAGAAACCGGCTTCCGGGAAGGCGAGATAATTACCACGGAGTTGCTCGAGCCCATGGCCAAAGCGAAGGAGGCTGTGGCCTATTTAGGCCAGTTCGCCGGTCACCCGGCAGTGTTGGTGGCCGGCCATTTGCCTTCACTGGACAAGATCACGGCCCATCTGCTCACCGACCGGGACGAGTTAGGTTTATTTGTTGATAACGGTACGTTAGCTAAAATACAAGTAACCACCTTCGGGGCCCTGGGTGGCCGGCTGCAGTGGTACGTCACCCCGGAATTGATCCGTCCTGTCATGAGCGAGGCGCCAGACGACAAGTTATAGGGTTACGGGGTACTCGTTACTTGTTGCTGGTTGCTCGTCACGGGTTGCGACCTTGCAAAAGGCAAAATTTACCATGCTATCCAGTTCAAGAAGACGCCGATAGCACCAGTTCAACTATGTGTCGAGGATGAACAACCGGTGTCTATCAGGCCTGGGATGTTCCACAACCAACTCGCAACACGCAACCCAATGTCATTGACTTAAGGGTGCTGCGCGTACTGAAACCAGATTCCCAGGGTGGCGCTTCGCTGACCCTGGGCTAGATTGGGTAACCCCTACGGGGTATTAGGATGGTGGCCTGGTCAATGGTGAGCTTAGCCCCGGCAATGGATATTCAAGGCAAAGCACGTCGTTCCGGTTGGCGAAATTCATTTCCCCGAAGGGGAAAAACAACCTAGCCCAGGGTCAGCGAAGCGCCACCCTGGGTCATTCGAAAACCAAGCCTGGAATCTTAAGTCAATGACATTGACCCGCAACTCGATTTCCCGATTACTTGGCCCGTTCGATGTACTCTCCGGTCCGAGTATCTACCTTGAGTCGGTCACCTTCATTGATGAAAAGCGGCACCTGGATGACGGCGCCAGTCTCGAGTTTGGCCGGTTTTGATCCTCCACTGGCCGAGCTGTTCCGGCAACAGGGCCACCATGACAAGGCCGCAGAAATTTATCAAAAACTCTCACTTCTTCCCCCGGAAGAACCACAACCGATTCCGGCCGCGGAAGAACCTACACCCGGACCAGCGGATTTGAAGCATTTGCAGAAGAAAAAAGCAATTAACATCATGGAAAAATGGCTGGGGAAGATACGACACAGCTCATCGACACAGGAGGTTTCAGCTTAATGTATCAGACGTCTGAATTTAGAAAAGGGCTTAAAATTGAGGTAGATGGCAAACCGTACGTGATTGTTGACTTTCTCCACGTCAAGCCCGGCAAGGGGGGCGCCTTTATCCGCACCAAACTCAAGAACTTGCTCACCGGGCAGGTCATCGAACCCACCTTCCGGTCTGGAGAAAAAGTCGGCAAGCCGGACGTGGAAGAAAAAGATATGCAGTACCTGTATAAGGAAGGAGATCACTACTGCTTCATGGATAACGCCACTTATGAGCAGGTGGAGATTCCTGAGTCGGCCGTGGGAGAGGCCAAAGGCTTTATGCTGGAAA
>JADFXK010000383.1 GCA_015233625.1 Deltaproteobacteria bacterium
CAAACTTGCCGCACCAGACCTGGTTGGGTGCTCTTTCCCCGCCGACCGGATTCAAGACACCATCCCCGAACCAAAAAAAAAGATTGAGATCCCGCCCCTTACTTTGGCCGCGAGCGCCCGGTTTGGATCGGAAGCCCGAAAATTTCGTCGTCGTTTTTTCCCAACCGCGACTCAAACCGACTGGAACGACTGGCACTGGCAGATACAACACCGGATTACCGGAGTGGCCCAGTTGTCTCGCATAATCCGGTTATCCCCAGAGGAGCGGGCGGCCATCGATGGCTCTATCCAAAGGCTATCGCTGAACATTACGCCGCAATACCTTAGTCTGGCCGACCCCGACAATCCCGACCAGCCAATTCGTCGCTGTGTCGTCCCGGTGATCAACGAACACATCGCAGGTCCTGGTGAATCAGACGATCCTTTGAGTGAGGAACGCGATCTGGTCGCCCCAGGATTGGTCCATCGTTATCCAGACCGCGTCCTGTTCCTGGTCACCGGCTTTTGCTCGACCAACTGCCGTTATTGTACCCGCTCGCGACTGGTGGGGCATGAACATGGAACCTCCCGCTACAGTCGGCGGAACCTGGAGAAAGCCTTAGATTACATTGCCGCCACGCCTGCCGTGCGGGACGTCCTGACTTCGGGCGGTGATCCCTTAACCTTGAGTGATGAACGCTTGGAATGGATCTTAGCCAGACTGCGAAGCATCCGGCACGTAGAACTAATTCGCATTGGGACGAAGGCGCCGGTGGTCCTCCCGCAGCGGATAACCTCTGACCTGGTCAAGATGCTGAAGCGGTATCATCCACTCTTCATGAGTATTCATTTTACTCATCCCGAGGAACTTACCCCAGAGACCAGTCGCGCCTGTGAACGGCTGGCTGACGCCGGCATCCCTCTGGGTAGCCAAACTGTTCTGCTGGCGGGGATTAATGATAACGTCACGACCATGAAAGATCTGGTTCACGGCTTGTTGAAAGTGCGGGTAAGGCCATACTATCTTTATCAGTGTGACCCGATCACCGGATCGGCTCATTTTCGGACACCCGTATCCCGAGGGTTGGAAATAATTCAGGGTTTGCGTGGTCACACCTCAGGCTACGCCATTCCCAATTATGTTATTGACGCACCGGGCGGAGGAGGCAAAATTCCCCTGTGTCCGGACGCCGTAGCCGGCCATGATGGTTGTAACCTGGCCTTGCGGAACTACGCCGGTCAGACCTATTATTATCCAGACACGGCTGGTCGGATCGCATCTGAAATGCTTTGACGCACGAACACATTTCAATTCTTTGGAAATAAAGTCAAAGGGCAGAGACTGGCTGAGCTACTGCCCTCATTTATTTGTCAGGCAGGTGAAAATGAACTGATTGGTTTTCAGACCGGGATTGGTCTCGGTCGAATCGTCCGATGCCGCGACGAGTCTTGGCTATGTATGCCATTTTCAAAGGGCTGGGGAGAGGTTTTGATGAATGTCGGACTGACGTATGATCTGCGCCAGGATTACCTGGCCATGGGGTTTGACGAGGAGGAGGCGGCCGAATTCGACAACCCCGGCACGGTGGATGGACTGGAGCAGGCCCTGCAAGAGTTGGGATACCAGACGGATCGGATCGGCCATCTGCGTCGGCTGGTCGGGAGATTGGCCGCAGGTGACCGGTGGGATATGGTGTTTAACATTGCCGAAGGATCGGGCGGCTTCGGCCGGGAGTCCCAGATTCCGGCTTTGCTCGAGGCTTACGGGATTCCGTACACTTTCTCCGACCCTCTGACTCTGGCCGTAACCCTCCACAAAGGCATGGCCAAGCATATCGTCCGGGACCTGGGCGTGCCCACGCCTGATTTTGCGGTCGTGGATTCGGCGGCTGATCTGGACTCCGTTCGTTTGCCGTTTCCCCTATTTGCCAAACCCGTGGCCGAAGGCTCCGGGAAAGGCATCTCGACAGCCTCCCGGATAGATGATTATCAGGCTCTGACCGATACCTGCCGCTCTCTCCTGACCAGGCATAAGCAGCCGGTCCTGGTTGAGACTTTTCTTCCCGGCCGGGAATTTACCGTCGGGGTGACCGGTCAGGGGAAGACGGCCCAGGTCATCGGGGTAATGGAGATTATTCTGCTTGACACGGCCGAACCCGGCGCCTATTCTTACTACAATAAGGAACATAGCAAAGACGATCAAGGCGGCTGGGTGGTGACCTGCAAATTGGTTGATGATGACCAGGCCCGGGAGGCCGGACGAGTGGCCCTGGCCGCCTGGACGGGACTGGGGTGCCGGGATGCCGGACGGGTGGATCTGAGAGCCGACGCGCAGGGACGTCCAAAATTTATCGAGGTCAACCCGCTGGCCGGCCTTAATCCGGACCATTCCGATTTGCCTATTCTCTGTCGGCTGGTCGGCCGGAGCTACGTGAGCCTGATCGCGAATATCATGGACGCGGCTTTGACTCGGGCCGGGGTGGGACCCAGGATGGGCACTGTAATGCCGAGGTCAACCATCATCCGCTCCTGATGCCTCGACCGGTGTTGTTTTTTGGGCAAGTGCCGGATGTCTGTCTTAGACCACTAATGTAGGCAGTTGATTGATATGAATAACCCTGGAGCCAGGTTCATGAGTAAGGTTGTCGTGCTTCACGATCAGGCCCTGGACGGGGCGGCTCCTGATTTGGCCGATAACCTCCTTCAGGCCAGGGAAATAACCGATGCCTTAACCCGGTTGGGCTACCGAACCGAGAGGCTGGCCTTTGACAGGCGGTTGGCCCAGACCGGGCAAGCCTTGCGGCAGCTCCGTCCTGATGTGGTGTTCAATCTGGTTGAATCGCCCTGCGGACTGGGCCGGTTGGTTCACGCCGCTCCGGCCCTGCTCCACCGGTTGGGGCTACCGTATACCGGATCCGACGCCAGGGCGATCCTGCTCACCTCCAATAAGCTCCGGGCCAAGAAAAAGATGCATCAGGCCGGCCTCCCGGTCCCCCCGTGGATTACCGAGCCGGAGTCAGCCACGGTTAGGCCGACCGCGGCCAGGTACATCATAAAATCCGTCTGGGAGCACGCCTCCATCGGGCTTGACCAAAGCTCCATTTGGGTGAACGAGGGAGCCGGGGGATTGGATGTTCAGATGGCCGGCAAACGGGATTTGCTGAAGGGGGATTGCTTCGCCGAGGAATACATTGACGGGCGGGAATTCAATATATCTCTACTGGCCGGGGACGAGGGGCCGGACGTGTTGCCGTCGGCTGAAATCACGTTTGACGGATTTAGTCCGGATCAGGCCAGAATCGTAGGCTATTCCGCCAAATGGCGGCCGGAAACATTTGAATATACCCATACCAACCGGCGGTATGATTTCCCGGCGACTGATGCTGGTCTGTTGGCGGAGTTAAAACAATTGTCCTTAACCTGCTGGTCGCTTTTCCGGATTCGTGGTTGGGCCCGGGTTGATTATAGAGTGGACGCGGCCGGCCGGCCGTGGATTTTAGAGGTCAACACTAATCCCTGTCTTTCCTCTGACGCCGGTTTCATGGCCGCCGCGAGTCAAGCCGGGCTGGACATGGACGCGGTGGTGGCCAGGATTATGATGGACCTGAATTAGGAAGGACGGCGCCTGTGATCATGACCGAGACGCTGAATGGCGACGGATTTAGATGGAGAGATGTGGTCAAGCTCGGCGATCCCGAAAAAGTCCGAACTCTTTGCCGATCGTCAGGTCTTTTCACCCCGGAAGAAGTCCAGGTGGCCGGTGAACTGGTTGAAGAGCATCTGTTGAAGGGCCCAGCCTGTGGCTACCACTTTATCTTCGTGGAACAAAGGGACTTGATGGTCGGTTACGTTTGCTTTGGTCCCACCCCGTTTACCGCGGTCAGCTATGATGTCTACTGGATTGCAGTCGAGCAACGGCACCGATTTCATGGTATCGGCCGTGAGATACTGGTCCGGTGCGAACAACTAATCCACCTCAAGGGTGGTCGCCGGATATATGTAGAGACCTCTTCGCTTCCGTCCTATTTGCCCACGCGGCACTTTTATGAAAAGAATGGTTATGTTTGCGAAGCGTCACTCAAAGATTTTTACGGGCAAGACAATCATAAGATAATTTTCGTCAAGGTCATGGAACCATAAGGATGATGAGCGATTTTATTCAGTTACCGGTAATTGGCCGGCGACCTAACTTTTTAGTTGACTTTAGAATCGATTTGTCTTAAAAATATCCCTTTAGCCCCGCATACCAAACCAGCTTGACGTGGAGAGATGACCGAG
>JADFXK010000384.1 GCA_015233625.1 Deltaproteobacteria bacterium
ATTGACGGGCAGCCGGTCCAGGCCAAGGCAGACTGGACGGTTTTAGAGACGGCCCGGCACAATCATATCCACATCCCCACCCTGTGCTATCATGAGGCGGTCCAGGCCAACGGGGGGTGCCGGTTGTGCGTAGTCGAAGCAAAAGAAGGAAACTGGTCCAAGATCGTGGTGTCCTGCCTCTACCCGGTCAAAGAAGGTCTGGAAATTTCAACTTCCACGGCCAAAGTGAATAACGTCCGGCGATGGATATTGGAAATGTTGTTGGCCGAATGCCCGGCCTCTAAGGAAATCCGCGCCCTGGCCGAGGCATACGGGGTTAACTCAACCAGATTCAAGGTAGAGCGCCCGACTGAACAATGCCTGCTTTGCGGGCTGTGTGTCCGGGTGTGCGAAGAAGTTGTCGGAGTCAGGGCGATCAGCTTTGGTTCGCGTGGGGTGCACAAACAGGTTGCCACTCCATATATGGTTCCCAACAATGCTTGCGTGGCTTGTGGTTCGTGCGTCACCGTTTGTCCCACTGGGGCTATGCAGGCCAGATTGAACATGGTCCGGGGCAATGTGTCGGAACGTTCCGGCCACGGCCATGCCCACTGAAGGAGGGTGAGTTATGAACGCCGCAACTAATAGTCCAATAACAACTTCCAACGAGGCGCGGATTGGGGTCGTTCTTTGTGAATGTGGCCATAAAATCGCCCCCAAGGTTGATTTGGAGCTGCTGACTCAAGAACTTAAAGAGAACTACGGAGCGGCTCTGGTTGAAATCATCCCATTTCCTTGTCTATCTCCAGGGCTGAATCAAATCCGCCGATTAATCGCGGCCAGGCAGATAAACCGGTTGGTCGTGGCTGGGTGTGAGCCCAGAATTATGCTTAAGAAGTTTGAAAAAGAATTGCTGGATGCCGGATTGGAGCAAGGGCAGATTGATGTAGTCAATATCCGGGACTATGTGGCTTCGGTTAATGATGGCTCGCCGGCCGATCTGGCGGTTAGAAGCGCCAAGTTGGTTAAATCGGCTGTAGCCGGGCTGGAGGCTCTGGTCTTGACGCCCAAAACCAAAGTGGAGTTCAACGGTCCGGTCATGATTTTGGGGGGAGGCATCGCCACTTTCGCCGCCGCGCAAGAACTGCTCCGCAATGAAGTGGATACCATCATCGCCGTTCAGACTGAAGAGATTGAAGATGAAATCAGAATGCTCCATGAACGCTATCCCGGTGAACGGGAGTCCCATGAACGGTTGATGAAGATCATGCAGGAAGTGGATGAGAGCCCGTTTATCAAAAGAATTTCGGTGGGTGAACTGGAAAAGGTGCTAGGCCGGGTAGGGGACTACACGGTGACGTTTGCCGCCGAAGGTGACCACCCGCCCAGAATTTACCAGGTCGGAGCCATCATCGCCGCCTTGGATGGTGAAATGCAAAACCAGGGCTCGGACTTCGGCCACGATGGAGTCAAGGTCCTGTGTCACACCGAAATCGAGGAACAAATCTGGCTTCACGGCGCACCGACCCATCGAGTCGTCTTTTGGATCAACGATCTGGAAACCGCCCGACCATACGCCTACCTTTCAGCCAAAACCGCCTGGAACATCGCCCGTTACATAAAAGAGCACTGCGTTCAGGCCCAGGTCGCCATATTGTATAAAAACAAAATCAAGCCACCCTTAAGCGCGGCGGAACGGATTAAAGCCCGAGAACTGAAAATTGACTGGATTCCCTACGACGGAGAGATTCGTCCCACCGTCCAGATGGGATACGTCACCTATAACGATCCCGATGACCGGATCGAGAGGGAAATCTCCTGGGATCAACTGGTCCTGTCGCCCAAACGTTACCCAGGGCTGGAGCAAATCAAGGTCGCCGAGATTCTGGGACTCCACGTCAAGGAAGGTGAATTCCTAAAGCGCAATCCCCAGATGGTCAGGCCGGAACAGGTAGGTTTGGACCAGAAATTTATGGCTGGGTCCGCCCGGCAACCTTGTGACTTGCGGGAAACTTTGCGTCAAGGGCATCGCGCCGCCCAGAAAGCGGTGGAAATTGCGCTGCTGGCCAAGGCCGGCGAACTGTATGCCCCGCGCATGGTCTGCACGGTGGATCGAAGCAAATGTATCGGATGCGGGCTGTGCCGGGAAATCTGCGACTGCGGCGGCATCGAACCTGTGGAAGGGCTGGGCGGCAACATCCCCAGGGCAGTGGACCCCATGGTCTGCACGGGAGGCGGGACCTGTGCGGCAGCCTGCCCATACCATGCCTTGACTCTCCAGAACAATTCCACCGCCCAGCGTGAAGCTCGGGTGGCGGCGTTGGCCCGGAGCCTGACCGAAAACGAGTGCATGGGCTTCGGATGCAACTGGGGTGGAGCTGCCGCGGCCGACCATGCCGGAATAAAAGGCTTGAGGTATTCAGACCGATTCTACCTGTTGCCCGCAGGATGTATCGGACAGCTCGACCCTGCCGTAATTGGCCGGGCGTTTATGGAAGGGGCCAACGGGGTTCTGTTGATTGGATGCCCCCCGGAAGAATGTCATCACAGTTATGGATTGGACCACACCTGGAGCCGGGTGTTGATGATCAAGAAGCTCTTATCGCTGGTCGGGATCGACCGTCAACGGATCAGCTTAGCCCATACCGATTTGAATAATCCCGGCCAGTATGTCAAGACCGTGGAAAGCTTCGTGTCCCTGATGGACAAATTGGGACCGATCCGACGGGATGACGGCATGAAAGCCAGACTCAAGGCCGTATACGATACGTTGAATAACGCCCGAGTCAGATGGGTCTTGGGGGCCAGTCTGCGCCGACCTTGGGAGACCGCTTACCCCACGGACCAGCGGAACGCCATCGCCTATGACGTGACCCTGTCCGACGTGCTGACCGAAGAGTTTGTCCGGACTCAAATTGTCAACTACATGCGGGAGCAGCGGAAGATATTTGAGTTGGGCGAAATCGTAACCGCCCTGAAGGAAGAGAAGCAACAGGTATTGGATTGTCTGAAAGACCTGGTCGGTGAAGGCATCATCACCAGGATATTTAAGGACAGAACTCCCTACTACACGATGCAGTAGACGCCGACTGCGCAGCAGCAATTTTGATCTCGAATCGTGTCGCTTAAGGTAACCCAGGCGCCTATAAGTGAGCCGAGGCCGGGTCGCCGCAACGGACCATTCAGGATCAAGATTTGCTGACTGCCGCATTCCAACCGGCCGGAACAAATGGATATTTCTTTGTACCGGCCGACCGGGCCAATTTTTTGCCGCTACCTGCCGACCGGGTTCCCCCATCGACTTTGAGGCAAAGCTGTTAGTGTTTCCATGTTGGGAACGCCGGGTCCCTCAGCGTACTCATCGAACTCAGATTATGGTTAACTTATGACGCAGACCATAGATGATGAAATCAGGCCCCCAATCATTTCCATTGAGCTTCTGCGCCGAAATATTCAAGATTACACCCAGGCGTTACTAAAGACCAAGCAGGAGTACCAGACTCTGTTTGAACAGGCTCCCTGCCAAATCAGTGTCCAGGATAAAGAATTCCGGCTGGTCAAGGCCAACCGCATGTTCGTTGAACGATTTGGCCATCGTTTGGGTGAACGCTGTTACTGGGTCTATAAAGGACGAGACAGCAAATGCGAGCCGTGCAGCGTAGAGAAGACCTTTAAGGATGGACGCCCGCATTTTAGCGAGGAGGTGGTGAAGCACAAAGGCGGGGCAACCGGCTATATTCTGGTGCAGACGGCGCCGATTTATGATGAGTCTGGTCATGTGGTCGCGGCGATGGAAATGTCCACCGACATCACCCATGTCCGGCTGCTGGAGGAGGAACTTGAACGCTCGGAAGAAAACTATCGGATGCTCTTTGACAACGACCCCCACCCCATCTTTGTTCTCAACCGAGCCACGTTGGAGATTCTTGATGCCAATGAGCGGGCCTTGCAGGAATACGGGTATGCCGAACAAGAACTGGTGGGGAAAAATTTTTTGGAGTTGGCCGACGCCGGCGAATGGGACCGACTGAGACAGACCTCCTGGGCCGAGAAGAATGTCATTTTCAAGGTCCATCATCGCACCAAGAACAATCAACAGATCATCGTTGATATAAGATTCTCTTGCGTTCGGCACTCAGACGTCGATACGATCATTGCCACTACCGCAGACGTTACGGAATATCTCAGAAATGAGCAAGCCCTTGTCCAGACCGGCAAGATGGCCACGCTAGGCGAGATGTCCGCCGGCATAGCCCACGAGCTTAACCAGCCGTTGT
>JADFXK010000385.1:0-3738 GCA_015233625.1 Deltaproteobacteria bacterium
AATCGGCCATTCTATGAATAAAGCGTGCGTGATTTCGCTTAATTCAACAGCATTGGAGGATCGCCCTGAGATAATGCTTCCAGAACTCGCTCGCCTTCAATTTTTATCTTACCTAAGTATATATTGACCTTCTCCAGATCGTTTTCTCTTCCGAACTCTTCCAATTTCCTGGCGCAATCATTTAACGCCACGGCTCCAAGAGTCGCCGCCGAACCTTTCAGCGAATGGGCTAGTTTAATTAATGAATTGATATCATTATCAATCAATGCCTGTTTAAGTGCGGTTATCTTCTTCGGTAAATCATCTTTAAAAAGTTCAAGCAATTTATGAAGAAAGTGCTTTTTCCGGCCGAATTTGTCATCCAGCCAGGCTGTATCAAATACCGGTAATTCTTCATCAGACGAGTTTGGAGGGATGGTGATCGCGGTCTTCATCTCCGGGGGGATAGTCAAATGGGGGGCGACCTGCCCGATGACATGGACCAGTTCTTCGACATCAATCGGCTTGGTAATGTATCCGTTCATCCCGGCCGCTAGAAAGGTTTCGCGATCTCCTTTCATGGCGTGAGCGGTTTGAGCGATTATGGGAATCCGGGGATCAAATGTCTCGCCCGTAGAATTTCTGATTAGCGCCGTGGCTTCAAGCCCATCCATCTCCGGCATGGATATATCCATCAAAATCAAGTGGAACCGTTCCCTTTCCAGTTTCTCCAGGACCTCTCGACCGTTATTAGCCACCGAAACGCTATGCCCCAGGCTCTCTAAAAACTCAATCGCGAAGACTCGATTCAACTCATTATCCTCAGCCAATAAAATCCTTAGGGGTTTCAATTGAACTTGGGTTACTCTCGGGGCAGTGACGGCCGGGTGGTCATGGCCGGGAGAAAATGGGCCGAACTCGGCGGTGAAATAAAAGGTCGACCCAACGCCCGCCGCGCTTTTGACCCAGATAGAACCATTCATCATCTCGACCAGTCTCTTCGATATAGTCAGCCCCAACCCGGTTCCGCCGAATTTTCTTGTGGTTGACGAGTCGGCTTGTGTAAACGAATCAAAAATCATTTTCTGCTTATCCTCAATGATTCCGATACCGGTATCTTGCACCGAAAAGAGCAGACGAATGGGGTCGGCTTGCCCGGCTGGTGGATCACTATCCGACTGTTCTGCCAATGTCACCCGGACCTTTATCTCTCCGGCCTGAGTAAATTTTATGGCGTTCCCGACTAAATTTGCAATTATTTGCCCTAACCTGTCCGGGTCTCCGTAAAGCCGGTCCGGGATGTCCGGATTAATCTCTAAATCCAAAGCCAGCCCCTTATCTTTGGCGGCGAGAGATAGGTTACTGATGTTTCGATCTAATATTTCATTAAGGACAAAATTCGTCCGGGCCAGCTCAAATTTCCCGGCTTCGATTTTAGAAAAGTCCAAGATGTCGTTAATTAAGTTTAACAGGGCATCGGATGCGTCCTTTACCGCCAATAATTGATTCTTCTGTTTACCGGACAATTCGCTGTTAATGGCCAAACGGGTCATGCCCATGATCACGTTTAGGGGCGTCCGAATTTCATGACTCATATTGGCGACGAATTCAGACTTGGCCTGGTTGGCGGCCTCGGCTTTTTCTTTGGCCCGGATAAGCTCTTGTTCCATCCTCTTCCGGTCGGTAATATCCGTTACGGTTCCGACAAAACCAATGACGGTTCCATCAACTTCTCTTTCCGGAATAGCTCGACCAAGGACCCAGCTTATTTCGCCGGTCGGCCTTTTGAAACGCCATTCATCCTCATAGTACGAATCAAAATCAACCGAGTTTTGCCACCCGCTAAATATTCTAGATGCGTCATCAGGGTGTAAAGACCGGGCCCAGCCGGTTCCCTTGGCCTCTTCTATTGATAACCCGGTGATACCACTCCATCGATCAGAGACAAAGACATAAGTCCCCTGCGCGTCGGTACGAAAAATTCCCACCGGCGCAATTTTGGCGATATTCTTAAATAAGGCCTCGCTTTGTCTTAGAGCGTCTTCAGCCCGTTTGAGGTTGGATATATTCCGAGCCGCGGCAAAAATGCCCAATACTTGACCCGTTTCCTCCCAGTAAACACTGGCGTTATAGAGAACATGAAACACCTGTCCCGACCGATGCTGGATGGCTAAAGGGTAATCGGTGAGCCGGCCTTTTGATAAGACTATTTTATACCCTTCCTTAGCCTTATCAGGTTCGGTAAAGTAGTTGGAAAAATCACTGTCTATGAGATATTCTCGGGATACCCCGGTGATCAGTTCGGTGGCCCGATTAACATCGGTGATCTTGCCGTCAGGGCTGATCGTGATCAGCGGATAAAGGCTGGCTTCAATCAGGCTGCGGTTATAGGAGAATGATTTCTTAACCTTTTCTTCTGCCAATTTGCGACCCGTAATATCGTGCAAAATTTCCAGCTTAGAGATGGTGCCATCCTCATTGAAAAACGGCGTATCAAATAACTCATAGATTCGTCCGGTTTTAGGCAACTGGAATTCCCATAAGATCGACTTGCCGGCAAAGACCTCGTCATTTTTGCACCACGGGCATGACGATGTTCGCTCGTATAAGTACTCATAGCACTTTTGTCCATTAACCGGACCAAAATCCTTTTCAATGGAAGGGTTGATGTATTCGACCCGGTGTTGCTGGTTTACGATGTAAATACCATTAGGCATGGAATCCAGGATACCGCGTAATCTATTGCGTTCGAGCTGGAAGGAAGCTTCTGCCTTTTTGCGGGCGGTAATATCCAGGTGGGTCCCGGTAGCCCGGAATGCCTGACCGGCGGCATCGCGCTCCACCACTTTTCCCTTGGCCAACACCCAGACCCATTCACCTGATTTTGATTTTAGCCGCTGCTCAGCTTCATAAAACGGTGTCCGGCCCGATTGATGTTCCTGCCACCTGGCCAGCACCCAATCAATATCTTCAGGGTGTAATAGATTGATCCAGGTTTTGACGTCCGGCTCAACCTGATCGAGTGCATATCCCAGCATCGCCGCCCAACGTTCATTGAACATATACCGTCCGGTTTGGATGTTCCAATCCCACAGGCCCAGGTCCCCGCCGTGCAAGGCCAGTTCCAGCCGTTCTTCGTTTCTCCGGATGACATCCTCGGCCAACTTACGGTCGGAAATGTCGAACCCCAATCCGATCAACCCCACGATCGCTCCGGATTCATCCTTAACCGGCACCTTCCGTGTCGATACCACCAATCTCTTCTCCCCGTCGACCATGTTCTCCTCAACTTCAAGAACAGGCACCTCGCCAGACAAGATACGTTGATCGTCGGAGCGATACTTCTCGGCCAGGCTCGGGGGGAAAAAATCATAGTCGGTTTTCCCGGCGACTTCAGCGGGACTTATATTGACCGCGTTACAAAAGACCCGATTAGCCGTGATATAGATGGATCGTTGGTCTTTAAAAAAGGCGAAGCCGGGCAAGCAATCCATGAGGATGTTAAACTCTCGGTAACGTCGGCGCTCCAATTCCTGCGCCTGCTTGCGAACCGTGATGTCTTCCGCAACGCCGGCTCGCCGGGTTATTTGACCGGTTTGGTCTTTAATCGGGAAGGTTCTCGACCGAATCCATCTGATGCTTCCATCGGGACGAACAACACGATATTCTTCGTCAAAAATTCCTTCCCGCAGTGTCTCTTCATGTCCCAGGTGGGCCGCGATTCGGGCTCGATCTTCATCATAGATAGCCTCGACAAAT
>JADFXK010000385.1:3776-4240 GCA_015233625.1 Deltaproteobacteria bacterium
GGCAAGTCCGACCCCAAACTTTTTCATAGGCGGGACTGATGTATATGACTTCGCGAGTGGATCTGAGCCAGAAGACGGCATCGACGTTTTCGGCTAACTGCCTAAATTTCTCCTCACTTTGCTTCAACAGGGTTTCCATTTGTTTTCGGCCGGTAATGTCGGTGGAGATACCGCAGACGGCGTAAGGTTCCCCCTCCAAGTTGAGTAGAGGGAATTTATTGGAAATATACGTAAGTAGTTGACCTGCGGTGGGGATTATTTCTTCTAATTCCATATGAACACTGCTGTGGAGAACCAGTTGATCGTGTTGCCTAAGGGTAGCGGCTAACTCTGCCGGGAAAAGATCAAAATCCGTTTTGCCGTTTATATATTGCTGGGATATCTTAAAGATGCTTTCAAATTGACGGTTGACTAAAACATACCTTCCTTCTAAGTCTTTGATGAATATTACGTTCGGTGAATTG
>JADFXK010000386.1 GCA_015233625.1 Deltaproteobacteria bacterium
TGAATCAGGCTGACCAGTCCGATCAACGCGGCGGATGACCTCCGACCCGGCCCGGCCATGGAATTCTTAACTGAACCGATAGGGTTATCCCGTGGCTGCTCGTTGGATTCGTTGGCTGGTAATATCCTCAATGTCATGGTCTCCTCTCTGAAACTGATACACTTCGATGCCGGCCCTTTTTTCCTGCTGATTAACAAAGTAATCGTGACTAAATGAGATTATCTCCATCCTGTCATCGTAGATAATGTGAAGCTGATTTTGATAATACTTTGAGTGAGAAAAGACTCTCCAATTGACTGGTTCGCCGGGAAATGTAATGGGCGTCCCTTCACTTGGCAGGACGACGATGGCGTTTTCGCATTCGATAACCACACCGAAGGAGGCCACCCCACCCGAAACCACGCCACCTTTCCACGAGGCCAGCTCTATTACGCCCAGGTCCTGAAATTGTTGGGATAAATCTTCCCGAGGGCGGTAGCGGACAATGTGAACGCGGCCGCTTTGAGCCTGGCAGAGTTTATCTTGAACCCCCCAAGAATAGCCGTGCTCTTTAAAAATGCTGGACTCCGAGATTAATGATTTGAACCTGCGTTCGCCTGGACGATGTCCGTCTTGTTTTCTATATATTTTTTCGAAAGCAGCTAGATACCCTGGTCCCAGATGCGAGGAGCCATATATGCTGTAAAAGGTCCAGTTACAATCCACGCAATTGTCCGTTGATAAGTGTTCGAGTTCCATTTTCCCGGAGGAAGGATCTGCCATACCAAGGTTCATCTCGAATAAGCCTTGATCTCCTGCGGCCAAAGCAAGACTATCGTACCACGCCGATAGAGCCAGAACGGAGGCGTCCCATTTCTTTTCCGGGCGAGTGCTCACCGGGTACTTGTTCTTTTTATTGCATGTGGCCCGGTAAACACCAGAGTGTGAGCTGATATAGATATTCCGGCCATATATCTGCGAATCAGTATGCGGAAACGGAAATCGATTATCCTGACGCCCTATTTGCATACCACTGAACTGCCGGTCTGATACCGCCAAATCCATGTTCGAGAGACGAGAAAACTTTTCCCGCATGATGTTTTTGACTTCTGCATCATGGAACAGAAGCTTATACATCCGGTCGTACAGTAAGTCATTCCTCTCAAAGGCAGTTAAGACTGCAAGATGCAGGTTATCTTCTATCCCCAGTTTCTCAGACAATCGGTCCCAATCTAAGGTGGTTATGTCACCTGAAAGTCCAAAGAGATAGAGCCGGCCTGAAGATATCTGGGAGTCCCAATACTCCCCAGGAATAGTAAGTTTTATAGGTTGCACGGTTGCCCCTTTAAAATCTTACGAATCTTCGGCGCCGGAAGAACTTTCTCTGCCATCCATTTGTTCAATATCCCTACTGCCGGAATATCTTGACTATTGTTTTGGTGGTCTGCCGGGTAACCATGCCAAAAATTGTTGTCTTGTTTTCTGTCGTTTACAAACTTCGCGACAAATACGGGGGTATGGTGATCTTGAGCCAAACCGAGATACGCGGGCTTACTGTCTTCAAAATGCAATCCCCACCCGGTAGACGGAAGCAGCCAGACTTTATTTAAGGCCATGCGAAAGGAATTTTGTTCGGCCTCTTCGGTAATTATCCATTGCGACTTGTCTGGGGTGTTATCCCGATGTGCTGGGTTATGTAAATAGTGGACTCCCTTAGATATAAGTTCGGTGCGTGCAGCAGGCATGTTATGCTTCCCTGACTCATACTATACATGGGAAAGACCCAACCCAATCATAAATTTTTTGGAGACGAGGATAAGCCTGAAGCCGACGTCTCCTGACACCACGATTTGATCTGTTGATAGACTCCAGGGGAATGGGTGAGCTTAATATGCCCGACTCCGGGAAATTCCCTATGATGGCCTGGAATAAAAGGGATATCATGTCTCTCTTGGCTTGACTGACCTGCCGCACTTGGTTTCCTGACCAGACCGTCCCCCAACCATTTCGTTAATGGATGACAGGGGTCTTCGGTCAGAGTCCCGGTAATTATATAATGTGATGCCCCGTCCAACAGAGGGATAGTCTTCTTGTTGTTTTTCAAAAGAGCATCAGGGTCTTGCCGGGCCCAATCTTCGTCCCGCAAGTAGCCGAAACGCAAATCCTTAATGCCGGAACTCCTCAGATCAAGGATGTCTCCGCCCAGTTTCGTATAGGGGCGAGGCACCGCTTTTAATATCCAGGACACGACATTTACAAATTTTTCTAAAGGAGCGCCCAAATGCGGGGAACCCAGAAAAAAAACCTTCCTGACTTTGTTAACCCAGTCGGCTTGATCTTCTGTCCCGTAATCACACGCGCTGCGGGTCACGAGGCCACCCATGCTATGGGCAATCAGGATAATTTCTTCCAGGGGCTGAGGATAAGCTCTGAAGAGATCGCTCAGCATGGCTGAAAGCATTTTCCCGTTTTCCGAGATGTGTCGCCCGGTGTTATAACGCAAGTAAAAAGGGGTATAGCCCAAATCGCGTTGCAGTAGCGAACCGTATGTTGTTTCTTGTTCATTCCCATAATTCCAAATCTTTTGATCACAAGCCAGGCCATGGACCAAAATACAAGCCTTGGAATTAAGGTTCGGATCAGCTATTTTCAGACTTTCCGGCGTCAATTCCAATGGTTCGTTCTGGAAATAGAGTTGCATTGAACAGGCCAGTTCATTCTGTTGCTCATGCAGGTAGTCACCGATTATCCCGTTTAAGAGACAAACGCCCGTCTCAGTGGCTCTGTTGATGGCGGTGGATACCCGGTCCAACCGGCCCAGCCAGGAGATCTCGTGCTTCTTTGTCTCATTTTGGACTAACATTTTTTCCTCTAGGCCGGATAAGTGGTCATTTCGCTAAGCTGTTTTCTCAGTTCTTCGGGGAGGGCGGGGTTAGCCGCATCTACGGTTACCCGCGGGACACCCCCGAATATCTGGTAGGCCCGGTTCAACGTCCGGTCATCCCAAATGGTATTGTTATCCGGTCTGGTCAGTCTTTCAGAAGCCAGGGCCGGTTGCCAGCCACCTAATTTGTAGGTTATCCAGTGATTGCACACCGTAACCACGAACGGACTGGTATTTAGAAATTTGCCTTTTTCCGCCGGCGGAATGTGGCGCCGGTTTTCCAACAACCAGGCCAGCGAGACCATGTCGTGGGCCACCACCGAATCCGAGGCCATGACCACGCCTGTATCAGGTTGGTAAACATAACCGTCATCGGGGCCAAAGGTGGTCAGAATTTGGTTTGCCACAGATAGGACCAGCCGTTGCTTCCGGCGCAAGGTTTCAACCGTATTGCCCTCGGCCGTCTTTTCCTGCAAGGTGGCCGCGTCCCGATGGTATTCCAGCCGGGTGTCGGTCCGCCAATAGCCCACCGCGGCTTTCATCCCCAAGGTGTTACCGGCCAGGACATGGCTACTGCACCGGGGCATGAGGATGATGTGCTCAACTTCCTTTAGGATATTCGGCATCATCAGGCCGCGTTTCCAATGTGAGCCTGGGGCCGGTTGATCTTCGTAAAAGGCGTTCCATCCGGCTTCTTCAAAGAAGTGGGCCTCACCACCGGCCGCCTTGACGGCCGCGGCTATACCCGACCTCTCCATCAGGTGGCGTGAGCTGCCGCTAAGTCCTTCCGGTGACAGTTTCCCGTATTGAATGCCGGACATATCACCGACGATCACCCGGCCGGCGCCCTTTTGCTTGAGTATTTCGATCATGGCCGCGACGGCGATAGGGCTGGTCGTGGACGGATAAGGTTTGCCGGAATTATTGACCGGCTTGATGAAGCCCGCGTCGCCCTTGGACAACCAGGAGAAATCAGTGGCGGCCTCCGCGGCGGCTCGAACCGCCTGGGTTATTACCTGCTCGGAGGTCCCGCGGTTGATCCCGGCCAGACCGACTCGAGTTTGCCGGCCGGAATCCGGCGATTTATCCCCATCGAGGACATGAGGTACACCCTCCCCACTTTCCGATGCACAAAGAAGCATGGCCGAGCCTCCGCGATTATTATGAGAGCAACTGTGGCTGGTTGTTGGTTACTGGTTGGTCGTTGAAGACAAACTGCAACAAGCAACCAGCGACGATGTCACCTCTAAAAGTGACATTAAGGACCGTTCGTAGGTTAACGGCCAGTCATCTTTTGCTCATAAGCCTAAAGTCCGGTCACCCCCCG
>JADFXK010000387.1 GCA_015233625.1 Deltaproteobacteria bacterium
CGGTGCCAAGAACACTTTATGGTGGGCCACCATCCTAATACCCCGGAGGGGTTACCCAATATAGCCCAGGGTCAGCGAAGCGCCACCCTGGGTATATGGTTCCAATACGCTCAGCACCCCTAATTCAACAGCATTGGGGCTCCACCCTGGGAAATACGATTGGTTACGAGTTGCGTGATTCCGCTCCTCCCCGGTAGGCGATCTGATGGTTGGTGGTATTTTCTCTGGTATCGGCTTTTTTTTGACCCATTAAAGTAACGAGTTCCTCGACGATTTCGCCGATTTCATTGGCTTGCCGATTAAATTTTTCGGCCACGGCCGAAGATTGTTCGGCGTCGGTGACGGTTTGCGCGCTCATCTTACTCATTTCAGACATGTATTTGCTTACCTGTCCGATACCGTGGACCTGATCGTGGGATCCGGCCGTAATTTCATTCATGAGTTCACTGACCCTAACGGTGCTGTTGGAGATTTCAGAAAATGCTTCATTCGTTTTGGTCAACAGCCCCAATCCCGCCCGAACCTTTTTCAGGGCTCCTTCGATAATGTAGCCGGTGTTTTTAGCGGCTTCGGAAGTGCGTAAAGAAAGGGTTCTGACTTCGTCGGCCACCACGGCGAATCCCACACCGGCATTACCCGCTCTGGCAGCCTCCACTGCCGCGTTTAGGGCCAGTAAATTGGTCTGGAAGGCAATTTCGTCGATGGTCTTGATGATCTTGGCCGTCTGCTCACTGGCATCAAAAATTTCTTTCATCGATTGATTTAATTCGACCATGACCTTATTGGCGGTACCGGCAGATTGATTTGTCTTATCAATGGCATGATGAGCCTGGTCGGCATGTTCGGCATTATTGTTGGCGATGGTGGTCAATTCTTCAAAAGTTGACGACGTTTCTTCCACCGCTGCAGCCTGTTCGACCGCTCTTTCGGCCAGGAATTGACTGGTTGACGCCACCTGAAGTGAGGCCGTCGCCACCTGGGTCGCCTCGGCGGAGAGTCTGGAGATAACCCAGTAGATCGGTCTGGCGATATTCCGGGAGCTGATCAGATACATAATCAGAGCCATAAACACAATAGCCGCCAAAGACACCCCGGCCATGGCCAGCAGTTGATTCTTGATATTGGCCATCACCTGTTTTTTGGACAGGACGATGGACACGGCCCCGGGACCCTGGTTGAGAAAAGGCACTCCGGTCATGGCCTGGTGGAACGGCTCCCCGTCGATCCGGATGTCCCGGTAAAGCTTTTCCTGGGTCAGGCTTTTGAGAAACTCGGAGGATTCGGTCATGGATGTATGGACGCCCAGGGCCGCTTTCCCGTCAGGCAAAAGAATATCGAACTGAGTCCCGGTGATCTGGTCCAGGGTCTTAACAAAATCGGTCTGCAGCACCGTCCTGACCAACAACCGGCCCAGGTTCACTTTTTCGTTTTGATCCTTTTTGACGTCGTAAATCTCGCCGGATATAGGAGCCACAAAATCAAGATAGACCGTTTTGCCGTCAGTCGAAAAACCGTTACCCGCAGAAGCCGCCACGCCGGTCATGACCGGAACCCAGGCCGGCACCGGAGCCGTACTCCATTTGTCATAATTATTATTTACATCATCCGTGGCGGGGAAGGACGCCTGACCCTTTTCGGTAACCGAGCCAAAATCTTTTTTCCCTCCGAAGGCCAGGGGCTTCCCTGCCGAATCGACGACCACTACGGCAAACCAATGACGCAATTTTTGGAAGTCCCGGATGAACAGCAGGAGGTCACGTTTTTGGTTTTCCATGATCTCCAACATTGATTCGTTGCCTTCAATCAATTTGACGTTTTCAGCCACAAACTTGATTGGTTCAGTCAGTTTCTTTTGTTCCGCCAGGCCCCTTACGTCTTCCCCGGTGGCCCGGAATAATTCTTTAAGTTGATAATGGTAAACGGCCAAAGAATTGTCCAGCCGTTCTTGAGCGGCTTGCGCCCCGGCCCGAAGCGACATGTACACGCTGATGAACATAATGATGGCAATGGCCAGGAAGAGACACGATACCGAACTCAACATAATCTTCGCTTTAAGTCCCATAAGGGATCCTCCTATAACGAAAGCTCCATCCTAATTGTCTTGAACTTTGATCAGGCTGAGCCGGATTAACTCCCGCCACAGGGCGGCGCTTCGCTGACCCTGGGTAATGGGTCGAAAAAGGACAATCATGGCCGTTCACAGTCCCGGCCGGCATCATCGTCTTCATTTCCTCAGCGCAATCATAGTTTAAGATAGAATACCGCATTTCCGTGTCGTTTGTCATCATTTATCCGGCACCTTTCCAGGGCGAACTGATGAAATATTCTTAAACCGACTCAGCCCGAATAGGCCTCGCAGGAGCGGACCAGGTCCTCTCCTCCGGGGCTTATTTGCCTTTTTATTCAACAAGATAATACTTCCACAAAGAAATTTCGTGCGTTTACCCTGATCTTCAAGTTGCCGTGAGCAATCATAGGATGGCCTCGATACCCTTGCGGCGGATCACGTCCAACAGTACAAGCGTGGCCCCGGTCGGACGCTTTACGCCGCGCTCTAATTGTGACACGTACCCCACCGTTAAATTCAGGTAATGGGCAAACACAGCTTGACTCATGTTCGCTTGCTCGCGCATAGCTCGAATATCTTCACCGGTCAACGATTCGGCTGCGGATTTATCTTTAACGCCCAGATGGCGCATGGTGATTTTCTCATAGGCCGCCTTATCCAGAAGCCCGACGCTCTGCATGTCATTAGCCGTTTCAAGCAGGGCTTGCGTCAGTCGACCAGGTCTTTTGCTTTTAATCGTCATAGATTGTCTCATATAAAAGCCCCTCTTTAATCGCATGTTCGAGGCGATCAGCCTTTGCCTCAAGCCATGCCGCAGCAATTTCCCGCAGCGTTTCCAGTTCGTCATTTTCGATGTTTTCTCGTTCGTTTTTGGCAAAGCCATAAAGAAACACGGCTCGTTCACCGGATCGGTAAGCGACCAGCAAGCGATAACCGCCCGCCCGGCCTTGCCCTCTTCGTGGAATCCGTTGTTTAATGACTCCGCCGCCTAAATCTGCGTCCACTATTCCCCGCTCCGCTCGTTCAATCGCTTCGTGTAAACTGATATCTTCAATACGCTCTTGCCGTGCATAGCGCACGAACCACTTTGTTTTGAAAATCCGCACGCTGTTTCCTTTTTTGATACTATGAATTATAGCACTATGAATTATATATTTCAACCTGTTTCTAACTTATCCGGATTGCCTGAACTGTGATGACGCTGATTGTCTGAACCTTGAAGCCGCTTCAACCGGGAGATGAACTTCCGCAAACATCATAGCCAATCAGTCAATCCGCGTCATCACAGTTCAGACAATTAATCACAGTTCAGAGCCCTCCCGCCCATTTTTTTTGCTCAATATATCTCATCCCTTGCCTCCCCCGTCTCCAAACTTATGGCCGTTTGCCCCCATAAATAATCACCACCTCCCCAAACTTTTTCTTGACATCCCCCTTTCCCTTTGCCATTACTATGTCAAAATAAGGTCAAATCCATTTCATCCCCCTGCCCCATGAGGGTCAAAACCTCATCATGAGTGAAACCCCTATTAAAGGAAATTTACCATGAGAAATCGTCGGTTATTCTTTGGCTCACTCACCCTGGTACTTATCCTCATCGGTTCCGTCCTCCTGCCCGCCAATGCTTTGGCCGGTCAATGGACTCAAACCGATGGGCCATTGGGTGGTCAGATTAACGCATTAGCTGTGGAATCGGCCGGGACGGTCTATGCCGGCACCTTCATGGGGGGGGTACACAAGACCACAAGCGGCGGGACGTCGTGGACTCAGATAACCACGGGGCTGGGAACTGAAGACGTCAGAGCCTTAGCCGTGGAGTCGTCCGGGATGGTCTATGCCGGCACTGCAGGTGGGGTGTATAAGACGACCAATGGTGGAACGTCCTGGACCAAGACCAACTCAGGCCTGCCCAACGCCTATGTCTATGCCTTGGCCGTGGATACGGCCGGGACAGTATATGCAGGCACCGAACACGATGGGGTGTATAAGACGACCAATGGCGGGACGTCCTGGACCCAGATTAACACCGGCCTGACAAACACCTATGTCAGAGCCTTAGCTGTGGAATCGGCAGGGACGGTCTATGCCGGCACTTACGGCGGG
>JADFXK010000388.1 GCA_015233625.1 Deltaproteobacteria bacterium
TGGAGGTGAATTCTTTGAAGCATAGCGATCTGTTGGATACCTATGATCCCGAAGAACATCGTCTCCGGATTTCCATCTTCGCCATATCGATGGCTGTGGTTCTCCTTTTGCTTCTGGCCGACTTTATAAAAATAGACATCGCAAGAATCGACTATGGCCCGGTGGAGGCTGATACCGCCGTGGCCGCCCTTTTTCCAACATCGATACACGCCGTTGCCCAAAGCATATGAACCGGCACAGGTCAATCTGGTATCGGGTGTGATCACCCCTTTTTCCAGGCCGGCGATGGCGGTAATAATCTTAAACGTGGATCCGGGCGGGTATTGGCCTTGAATGGCCCGATTCTCCAGGGGATGGTCGGGTCGATTCACCAACTCTTTCCATTCGCCGGAACTCAATCCCCGGACAAAAACGTTTTGATCAAACGCCGGCGAGCTGGCCATGGCCAAAATGAACCCATTGCGCGGGTCCATGGCCACGATAGCCCCGGCAGTGCCCCGCAGAGCCTCCTAGGCCACCATTTGAAGGCGAATATCAATGGTCAGATACAGGTTGTTCCCTGGTGTAGGATCTTGGTGATTTAGCTCTTTTAGCTCCCGGCCCGCCGCATCCACCTCTATCTGTCGCTGTCCCCTCTGCCCATTCAAGGAGACTTGCCATTCTTTTTCGATGCCGGATTTTCCAACCTGGTCTCCCGGCTTATTAATCGCATATCGGCCGCTTTTAAGCTGAGGGAGAGTGATTTCGCCCAGGTACCCGATCATATGGGAAGCGAGGCTCTTGAGCACGTAGTTTCGCCGCGGCTCAATTTCAATGGAGACACCGGGTAGAATCAGTTTGTTCGTTTCTATTTTGGCCAATTCATCCCACTGGATATCGCTCTTAATCCGATGAGACTTAAACGGCACGTTCTTGGCCTTGTTGATGCGTTCTTCCAGAAGAGCCGCAGGCATGTCGAGAATCTTCGACAAATTTGCGACCAGAGCATCCGGGTCGGGCACGTCTTCCAAGGTCACGGCCAGATTGTAGGAGGGCCGGTTGTCGGCCAGCAAAATTCCGTTACGATCTAGAATCAACCCGCGCGCCGGCAACACGTCCAGAAACCTGACCCGATTATTCTCCGACAGGTGCTTGTATTCCTGCCCCTTAATGATTTGGAGATACCACAAGTGGACCAGAAGCAAAAGGAGAACCACGGCCATCGATATGGCGAAGATGGAAATCCGGAGACGATGTTCTTCGGGATCATAGGTATCCAACAGATCGCTATGCTTCAAAGAATTCACCTCCAAGACAACGATGTCCTCGCTTTCGGGCGAAACCGACAGGTAAGGTCGGTCGATTGTTGACGAATTTGGTGGTCAGATTATCCACTCTGCTCGGCGTGAGGTGTTCGCTGCAGCAACCGCCTTTGGTATTGATCAAATTTGGTAAAGATATAAAAAATGACCGGGCTGACCAGGGCTCCCGTGACGGCCTGAAAGAACGAGAACCTCAAGAAAGGTAAGACCTGGATGCTGTCCGAAGTGAACACAACCAAACCGCCCAATAACACAAATCCTTTTACAATGCTTGACAGGAACACGATAAAAGCCTGGTAGAAGGACATTCTGATATTAAAATGGATCCAAATTTGATAGGTGATGATGAATACGATATAATATATGGTCATATAGAGGCCCAGAAACTCTCCTGACAACATGTCCACCAAGAACCCCATTAGGACACTAATCAATAAGCCTGGCAGAAAAGTTTGTGAAAACCCGAGATAGATAACAAACACATTGACCAAATCAAGGTATTCAGCGTAAGGCAACCCGGCAAAAATGGCCGTCTGACTAACCAGAACGACCAGCCCGAAGAAAAAAAAGACCAGGAAGGATTTCATTTTCCGTCCGAAGATTCATAAAAATCTGGTTGCGCGGATCTAAGAACAACCATGACCATCTCCAGACGCGAGAAGTCCACCCCAGGTTCGACTTCCACTTCCTGGAAAATTCCAGTCTTGGCCGGCCAGGTTCTAGTTACTCGGCCAATTAAGATGCCGCTGGGGAAGATACCGCATTGCCCCGAAGTAATAATATTGTCTCCGGCGACGACCTGATTCTTACGTAAAATGTATTTAAGGCGGCAGGTAGTTTCCGATTGCCCAACCAGGATGCCTTTGGTTCTGGTACTTTGAAGGACGGCGTCGACTGAGCTGTTATGATCAATAATCAACAATACCTTAGAATAGTGAGACGAAGTGCTGATAACTCGCCCCACCAGTCCCCGGTGAGTTATAACGGGCAAATTAGTCTCCATGCCGTCTCTTGAGCCGCGATCGATAATCACCGTTTTATACCAGGCCGAGGAGTCCCGGCCCACAATTTTGGCCCCGACCATGTCAAAGCTGGAGTTGTTCTTAAAATGAAGCAGGTCTCTGAGGCGCTGAGTGCTCAAGGCGTCCTCACGAAACCGGTCATTCTCAAATCTAAGTCGGTCAATTTCGTCTTTCAGTAACTCATTTTCCCGGCGCACATCTAATAGGTTCAGATAATCCTTAAGAAAACCGGCGAGGGATTTCTGGGAGGAGGAAATTGATTTTTGGACCGGGCCGATGAGCTCGACAAAAAACTTCTCAACGGGACTAAAACTCTTCTGTCGACCGAAATCAAAAGAGATTATAGTCAGTATGGCGATAGCCACCAGGCCAGTGATAATTGGCGCTTGGAATCTATTGAAAAACGACACTAGTCCTCAAGGTGCTTAGGCATGGCTGGGGGTTAAAATTTTGCCGATAACTGGGGGCGATCGCTTTGCCCCTAATCTGGATATGGATTAAGCCGGTGAATAGGGTGGCCGCGGTTTCGGGACGAAAAGCCTATTTGATCATGACCTCCTTTAAGATGGCCATGCTGTCTAATGCCTTGCCTGAGCCTAAGACCACCGTCGAAAGCGGATCTTCGGTAATCGTGATCGGCAAGTTGGTCTCCTCCCGCAACAGTTTGTCCAGGTTTTTAAGCAACGCGCCACCGCCGGTCAGGAATATGCCGCGGTCCACAATGTCGGCAGCCAGCTCAGGAGGTGTTTGCTCCAGCGCCACCCGCACGGTTTCGACTATCGCGTCAATCTGTTCGATGATGGCCTTGCGAACTTCTTCCGAGTCGATAGCCAGGATCTTGGGGATTCCTGAGACCAGGTCGCGGCCCTTCACTTCAATGGTTTGGACTCGTTCCTCAGGATAAGCCGTGCCGATGGTGGTCTTAATAATCTCAGCCGTCCGCTCGCCGATGAGTAGATTGTATTTCCGTTTGATGTGTTGCAAAATGGATTCGTCCATCTTGTCGCCACCTACCCTGACTGATTTACTATAGACGATCCCGGCCAGGGAAATGACCGCCACTTCGGTTGTGCCGCCACCTATATCTACGACCATGTTGCTGATGGGCTCGGTTATGGGTAGTCCGGCCCCAATCGCGGCCGCCATCGGCTCTTCGATCAGGAAGACTTCTCTAGCCCCGGCAGACTCTGCAGACTCCCTGACCGCTCTTTTTTCTACCTGAGTAATCCCGGAAGGAACACAGACGATTATCCTGGGTCGGACCAAATTACGGCGGTTATGGACCTTCCGGATAAAATGTCTCAGCATGGCCTCCGTGACCTCAAAATCGGCAATTACGCCGTCTTTCATCGGTCTGATAGCCACGATATTTCCAGGTGTCCGACCAAGCATCATTTTGGCTTCTTTTCCCACGGCCAAGACCTTGTTGCCGCCGCTACGGCCATTCTTCCGGACAGCAACAACTGATGGTTCACTCAGAACGATCCCCTTACCTTTGACATAAACTAATGTATTTGCCGTTCCCAAGTCAATAGCCAGATCGTTTGAAAAAAGACCCAGTATAGGATCTAAAATCATTTCCGTACTCTCCTTATCAATAAAAAGTGCCTACCGAAAATCAGCAAAAGTCATTAACAGAAAAAAACGACCCTGTCGAGAGAATTCATTCAACCGGCTCTTAATTTAAACAGAATCAATTATATTCTTGACAAAGGCCTGATCTTATGGTTAACAGAGCCAACTTCTTCAGCAAAGGATAACTAACATGAAAAGAACATATCACCCGCACAATTTACGAAGGAAGAGAACCCACGGTTTTCTTAAGCGCATGAGCG
>JADFXK010000389.1 GCA_015233625.1 Deltaproteobacteria bacterium
CTGGGAGGACTTTGCCGGCCTGATCGAATACCACACCGGTTCATACGATTCCCTGACCGATATGCGCCGTTTGGCCGGCCGGTTACGGGCCTTGGATGAGGCGCACCAGACCGGGGGTAATCGGATATTCTATCTGGCCACCCCGCCGTCGGTCTATTCCCACATCGGGGAATTGCTGGGTGCCACCGGCCTGGCTGCAGAGAAACCTCATGGCCGTGGCTGGTCCCGACTGGTCCTGGAAAAACCATTCGCCCATGACCTGGCCTCGGCCATCGCCTTGAATCGCGTCTTGGAGGCTCACTTCAAGGAAGATCAGCTTTTTCGCATTGACCACTACGTGGCCAAGGAGACGGTCCAGAGCATATTGATGTTCCGGTTCGCCAACGCCATTTTTGAACCACTCTGGAATCGACGCTACATCGACCGGGTGAGCATCATGGCCGCCGAAACCGTGGGAGTTGAACATCGGGCCGGATATTACGAACAAGCCGGGGTGTTGCGCGATATGTTCCAGAATCATATCCTCCAACTCCTGTCCATGTCGGCCATGGAACCACCTTCTTGCTTTGACCAGGACCGGGTCAGAGATGAAAAGGTCAAGGTCTTCCGGTCACTCCGGCCTTTCCCCCTGGATAATTTGGATGACTGCCTGGTGCTGGGCCAGTATGGCCGGGGAGAGATTTCGGGACAACCCGTGCCCGGCTACGTGGAAGAGCCGGGGGTGGATCCGGTTTCCCAGATTCCCACCTTTGCCGCTATGAAGGTCTACCTGGACAATTGGCGATGGGAGGGTGTGCCTTTCTACCTCATATCCGGCAAACGCCTGTCCACGCGGGTGACCAAAATCATCATCAGATTTAAACACGTGCCGCATAGCATGTTCCGCCATGTCCTGTCTGAAGATATCCTGCCCAACCAGTTGATTTTGGGCATTCAGCCGGAAGAAACCATCCATCTGACTTTTCAAACCAAGACTCCCGGCGCCCGACTGTGTCTTCGGTCCGTCCGGATGGAGTTCGACTATTCCCGCCATTATACCGGACCGGTCCTGGACGCCTACGAGAAAGCCCTGTTGGACGTGATGCTGGGGGACCCCTTGCTTTTTTGGCGCCAGGACGGGGTGGAAGCGGCCTGGGCCTTCATGGATCCGATCATCGATGCTTGTGAAAAATGCAGCAACCGAGCCAGCCGATTGAAGCCTTATCAATCTGGGACCTGGGGGCCGCCGGAGGCGATCAGAATGCTCCAGGACCCCTACTGGGGAACAGAGGTTTAGGCCCCCGGCTCAGATGAGCAGGCCCGGCCCTTGAGGTGGAAGAAGAACCGCAACCCCCGGCGCACCGTCTTCGAGAAAAGCTTGGGGGCCAGGAGATCGGCGGCTACCCGTTTGTTGATCTCGGCCAGGGTCGGGTAGGGATGCACGGCCCCGGCCAGCGTAGACAGCTTGACCTTGCCGTTGAGCGCGGCCACCCATTCACTGAGCAACTCACCAGCGTGCCCTCCCAGGATCTGAACGCCGACGGGCTTCTCCCGGTTATCCACCAGCAGTTTAATCCTGCCCCGTTGCTGTCCCTCGGCCAGGCTGCGGTCATTGGCCTTGAATTCTTCGGTCCAGACTTTGAAATTGAGGCCGGCCTCCTCAGCCAGCTTCTCATTCAAGCCGATCGAGGCCAGTTCTGGAGAAGTATAGGTGCACCAGGGGAGATAGGTGTAATCCACCTTGCGTGGAAAGCGGAACACGGCGTTGGCCAGGACCACGCCAGCTTCGTACCCGGCCGCATGGGTGAACTGGAAGGCCCCCGTGACGTCGCCCGCGCCGTAAATGTGAGGCTGGGCCGTCCGAAGCCGCTTATCCAGAGTCAGCCCTTTAGCCGAATATTCCACCCCGGCGGCTTCCAACCCCAGACCGTTCAGGTTAGCGGTCCGGCCCAGCGCCACCAGCAGAACTTCCGCAGTTAATTTAATCTCTTGCCCCTGGGCATCTACGACGGTTAACTCTCTTCGATCCCCCAGGTCCCGCGCCCCCTTAACTTTAGCCTCCAGGAGGAATGACACGCCTTCAGACCGTAACACCGCCATGACTTCGTCAGCCATATCCTTATCTTCGTTGCTGAGAATCTGGCCGCTGCGCTGGATCACAGTGACTTTAGTCCCTAGCCGGCAAAAAGCCTGGGACATCTCCACGGCAATCGGCCCGGCTCCCAGGACGAGCATGGACTCGGGAAGCTTCTCCAGAGAGAAGATGTCCTTGTTGGTCAGGTATGGCGTGGCAGTCAGACCGGGAACCGGTGGCAGGGCAGGGGAGGACCCGGTGGCGATGAGCCAGGATGCGGCTGAGATGCGGCGTCCGGATAACTCAACGGTGTGCGGGTCCACGAACCCGGCCTGACCGAACTCGACTTTGACTCCCAGCCCGCAAAATCGTTCCACAGAGTCATGCTTCTGGATCGCGGCGATCACGCCCCGGATGCGGGCGGCGATGTCCCGGAAGTCCACCGGGGGCGCGACAACCTGGGGCAGGCCATAATCGGAAGCCGTCTTCAGGTAATGATAGACTTGGGCTGACTTGATCAGCGGCTTACTGGGCACGCAGCCGTAATGGAGGCAATCACCACCCAACTCGGACTCCTTTTCGATGAGGATGGTTTTGGCCCCCAATTGGGCGGCGCCCGAGGCCATGGTCAGACCGGCCGCTCCGGCACCTAAGATGCCGATATCGTAGTCAAAAACTGCCATATTCCTTCCTTTCTGGTCCGGGCCCAGGTCGATGTCACTGTCGTGAAGTCATTTGGAAGGGGAAAGCACCCCTTGAGAACACGGAAAAAAGACATCTGATTCGATCCAAATGAATCTTTGGGGAAGCAGACTTTAATTGTTTACGGATCAGCCATAATGCTTTATTATTTACTATTCTGAAACCAAATTCAACGAATCACTTGACCCGGTTAAAATGTCCAGTGATTCCGTGATAGAATCCCATCGAGGTCTGATACTGACATGCGTGATCAAAGCCGAATCTTGTCCCGTCAGGTTGGGAGCAGCCGGGGAAATGGAGAGAACACCACGATGTCAAATAAATCATTCGGAAAGATCATCCGACTCCTGTTGGTCCTGCCGGTCTTGCTGGTCTTTGTCTGTTCAGATTGTTCGGCGGCCGGCCCGGCTGAAAAACATATTCTGATTATTCATCCTTATACCACGGATTTTCCGGGACACGAGCTATTCAATAAAGGGTTGAAGAGCAAATTTCAGGAGTATCCGCAGTATAGATTAAGCTATTCCTATGAATATCTTGATCTGGCCCGTTATGCCAACGACGAAGGCTACCTTGATGATACAGCCCGTTATTTTCAGGCGAAATACTTAAAACGGCAGCCTGTTATGATTGTGACAACCGACGCGCTGGTTCCTTTTCTTAAGAAATACGGCAAGAATATGTTTCCCGGTGTCCCGGTGATCATGGCCTGGAATGAGGATCGGACGCCCATTGACAAAACACCTCCGGAATTTGTCGTCGCTCCCGGAACTATCGAAATTGAAAGACATATCCAGATCATTTTGCAGACCAGACCATCGACCAAAACGATTTATATTTTTATTGGTGATTCAGCGGTCGAGCGAAGACTTGTCGGGTTAACTTCGTCGGTGACGGGAAAATATGCCGATAGAGTCAATTTTGTTTACCTGAATAAATTACCTTTCGCCCAGATGATGGAACAGATAAGGCAGGCGTCCGGTGATGCGGTGATCTGGTACATCGCCCTGGTGGCGGATGTGGAGCGCAAGAACTTCATCCCGGCCCAGGTGGTGCAAACCGTCTGCCAAGAGGCCAGGGTTCCGGTCTACGGAATCTACGCCCATTATATTGGCCTGGGAATAGTGGGGGGCTATGTTTACAACTACGAGATCATGGGACGAAATGTGGTGGCCAGGGCCCTGGATATCCTGAACGGGAAAAAACCCTGGGAAATTCCGGTGACGCGGATGTCATACGGCGAGTATGCTTTCGACTGGCGGCAGTTGAAACGCTGGGGGATAGATCAAAGCAAGTTGCCCCCCGGTAGCCGCGTTGAATTTCGGGCATACACTGTTTGGGAGTTGTATCAACGCTATATTATAGGTGGCCTGGCTCTGTTTC
>JADFXK010000038.1 GCA_015233625.1 Deltaproteobacteria bacterium
GATCGATTTGACATGATAACAGTTCTTCATTAAGCGGTGATGAACCTCGAAGCCTCATAATTCGGTCCGGCAGGCGCCTCACCGAAAATGTGGTACGGACCTCAAAACCTTAATTCAACAGCATTGAGGTCTGCCGCTGGGCTATCCTGAATAACTAATTCATCCACATGATTCAACGGCAAAATCCAGCCCCGGTCGGAATAGCCCAATTAGTCCTTGAAATTTACCTCGAAAACCTTTACATTGGTTTTAGTGGCCCCTTAATGTGCACGGCCTCGGGGCTCTGACCATCAGCCCCAAATTTGCTAGAGCCATTCTCCGGTTAATAAATTCACTCACCCCAAAAACCTGACTTACCCGCTTTTTGTCCCAGATTCAAAGAAAACGATTTTTTGATCTGAGCTAAGCCGTCTCTACCAGAAAACATACCAGGTTGGGAGCTTTTCGATAATGGCCGGGTTGTTTCTTCAATTCCGCAAATAGTATCTCGCAAAACACAATTCGTTTCCCGTGACACCTAACCGGCAATCAGCAAAAGGCATTATGGTCAAATTGTATCCCCCCAAAACCTTCGGCACGGTTCGTCACCCGGCTAAGACCCTGGTTGATTTGGCGCGGCTACGGAAAAGGCTGGACGGATATGAAAAGGGCGTGACGCCGAAGGGGTCGGCCACCCGGCTGGATATTACCCCGGCCACCGCCCTGGCTGGATTTTCGGAGACCATCCTGTCCTGGCTGAGCGGTGATCAGGATAGTCAAATCCTGGACCTGGCCTGGCGAATCGCCCGCAGATTTGGTCTGAGCCTGTATAACCAGGCGGATAATCGGCCGACCGCCCCCTCTCTGGCCGGTTTCTTTGACGACTTTTACCAAGACATCAACGAGCTGGTCACGGGGGCCGGATTCATTGAGATGACCGAGGGATTGACTACGACGCTTCAGGTCATTGAACTGCTGTATCTCATCATTTCTGAAGCCAGGGAGATCGAGGACCAGCTCTTGGACCTGGTGCTGGATCTCAAAGCCACCACCGGAGGAGCACCGGAATCGGCGCCGATGCAAGCTGAAATCCCGCCCCAAGCGGCAGCCGGCTCCCCCAAAACAGCTCCGGCAGATAGCCCTGGAGGAAAGGCCGGACGGGCGGATAAGTATCGGCAAATAGACGGTTTTATCGACAAAAAGATGGCCGAAATGATGGCCCGGGTAGAGCTGGCCGCGGCCCGGGACCGGATGCTGGACAAGCAGCCCCTGCCGGCTCGATTAGATAAAAAGCAACTGGTTAAGACCATGACCGGTGTCATCTGGTCTGAATGGGCCCTGCCGGCCGAACGGATCACCCAGGAACGTGGGTTGGCCGGGATCTATCAAATTCAAAATTCCATCAGGACCTGCCGGGATGGTCTTATCCGGCTGATAGACCTGACCGATGAACTGGCCCAGATGGTTCAGGGCCTGGTCTGGAAAGCCTTCCCGGTTTTTTACACCTTGACCACCCGGGATGAAGCCAAAATTCACCTGATCATGAGCGCTGAAGAGGGTCTTCAGGCCTGTGGGGAAAATGGATATCCCCTGGAATTAACCGAAGGCGACAATCTGAGCATGGTCACGGTGGGCGAAGAACAAGTGATGATCTTTCGCGATGGCGACGAATTCGTGCCCTATGACGACCAGGGAAAAAGGCTGAGCCTAAGCTCTAACCCGCTCCGGCTGGATACTTTGAGTAATACCACGACTGGACAAAGGCGGGAGGTGTTTGGTCAGGGCTGGTGTCTGGATAATGATGGGAAAATGGTCCCGCTCAGTGCTCAGGAAAAAAAGGAGCTGTTTCATGGAACCGTGACCGGACCGGCCGCCCGGGGAGGAAAACCGGCCAAACCGTGCCTATCCCTGTCCGTGCCCAGTGACCGGGGCTTGTTTTCGGTTTATCTCTGGCCGAGAGAGCGATTCGACACTCGGGACGTCCCGGCTCAATTGTTTACCGTAACCATTGGCCGGAGGATTTATCGCGGGTTGATGGTGGCGGGGATTCTCGACCAGGTGAATGATGCCGATGGCAACTATTTAGATCCGGCCCCCGATATGGCGGTCAAAGTCATCCAGGCCGCGGCAGTCACCAAGAAAGACACGGGGATGGTCCAAATTGAGGATATTGCACTTAGCCGAAAGACCTCCAAGAATGACGGCCGGGTGGTCTTCAGCGTCATCAAGCGAACCCGGGACGTCGGGCAGTTGCGCCATGTGGTTGACGGTTGGCGGCAATTTCACAACGTCTCGACCATGGATCTGTATGTCCTGAATGCTTCTCTGGAGCGCGACAGAGAGGAAACGGAACAAAGAACCATTCTGACCGTTCCGGCCGCCGGCGGCAAAAAGCTTCAGGTTATCGTCAAACCCGGAACCATGCGCCGGGAAGTGAGCAAGGCCCAGTTGCTTCCGGTTAACGCCTTGAATGAGCTGGGCGTCAAGAATCCCGATGACCGAATTATTTGCCAGGTCGTGGTCAATTTCACTTCGGGCACGCCCCAGATTCTCTGGATTCTGGATGGCAAAGGACATCTGGTCGGCATTACCAAACGTAAATTCATGGAAAGCAACCAGGGCAAGGTCACCAACGCGACCACCGCAGATGGCCGCCAGTTCAGGGTGGTGATGAAAGACGCCGCTGCCACTTGCAGACTGACGATTGAAAAGCAAGATAACTTCCGCAAAGCCAGGAACCCCTTTGACACCAAGAAACCCGATGTCGTTGGGGATAGTACGGAATATGCCAACGTAGACATCGAACAGGTCGAGTTGCATAAGTTCAGCGCCGAAGACGGCCAGTGGCTCTTTACAGCTATCTTCAAAGGACATCAGGCCGTTAAGATCATCACCAAAAACGGCCAGGCCCTGGATGTGGCCACTCCGCACCTCAGTGCCATGATTAAGGCCATGACTACCGGCGAGTCCACCCCCCAGGTGACGGCCAGTGAAGTGGCCGTATGGGACGTGCCCATAGGGGTGAGCAAAGAGGGCACGGGATTACTCAAATCCCCGGTGATTATCGACCAACACCCAGATATGCCTCAGGAACTACTTCCAGAAGATACCACCGCACCGACCTCGACGGTGCCACTTTGGCAGCGCGCCACAGAAAAGGCCTGGATGCTGTCCATTGAATCGGCCCAGGACCGGGTGGTCCGGCTACTGGTCAGGCGGGGCGAGATTGTCACCCCCATTGCTCCGCGGGACAGGGAAACTCCCAAGCTAACCCGCGGTCAGGTTTTTTCCCTGGAGCCGGCGCTGCAATTGATGATGGCCGATGGCCAGGCCGTGACCGTCCGGCAGCGCGAATTGCTTACCACCAAAGACATGATCTCGGCCATCGATACCAAGAAGGAGCCCGTCGAAATAAGAAAAGAAGCCTTTCCGGCCCTGGTCTCCGAAGCCCGGTCGATCCGCCGGACGATCAGAAAAGCACGACTGTTGAAATGGCAATTGTTGGATGTCACCCCAGATGACGGCTGGCACAAGGTGGGTCAGACCCGATTGGAGACAATGCTGCTCGACCAGGCCCAGGTCCAGTTGATTACCGTGGATAATGAAAGACTGCTGATCAATCGGGAACAAGCCGAGACATTGCTGACCCAGGGCTCGGTCAGCCTGGCCGCCGACAATGGCGAACCCTTTGATGTGGAACGAGAGCAAGTGTTCAACATTGTCCTGGCCTCTGAGATCAATCAAAACTTGGCCGGGATGGACCACGGCCGGCTGATTAGGCGGGTCGCCCAACTAACCGGACCAACCCCGGACCTGGTCCAGGTGATTATGGATGACCAGGGCGAAGTCTGGGACATCCGGCCCGATCCCGGCCAGATCCACCAGGTGACCCAAGATTCTCTCATTAATATGATCGCGGAGAATGCCTGGGTCCTAAACACCAACCGGACCTTGTCCAGCCTGCTCGACCGGGGCCGGATGGACCGCCGCCGGGTTCTCCCTTTCTTGAGAAAACTGCGAGCCATCAGTCTGTGTATCATCGAACCAGACAACCGCCGGGAATGCATCGGATTGCTGGAGCGGATCCGCCGGGCCCTGGCCGGTGATGAGGATGTCTCCGCCGATTTCAGCCTGGTCACCTCGTTGGATGCCCTGGAGGGTAAGCTCAGGGAAAAAATCGAGACAACCGTCAGAGGTGCTTCGTTCCTGCTGATCACCGGGTCTGTCAAGCTTTACTCTCTCCTGACCGGGTTCAAGCCGGAGACCAACGAAGACAATCTACTGCTCCGACTGGGAGACCAGAATTCGGCTGGGGCCACCGGCTGGATACAAGAACTGCTGGATACGGCCGGGGGGCTCGATGCCATGGGGCAAAATGTCTCCGAGGCGACCAGCCGAATTGGGGAGTTTGAACAGAAGATCAGAAGACTGGCCACTAGCCTGGCCCAGCCGCAAACACCCGACACCCGTCCCGTGCTCCTGGAGGAAGTCAGGCAGGAGATTAAGGAAGAAGGTCTCTACCAGGCCATTCAAGCCCTCTCCACCAGTTACCGGAAAATGGAGGCCTTAAACCGTTTTCTGACCGCGCCGCCGCCGGATTTTGTCGGTCGCAGTTCCGATAGTTTTAATCTGGCCGAAACGACCATCCGTCGGGCCCTGGACCAACACCGGATTAAGCCGGCAGACTATCTAAATAAAATCAAACAGCAACAGGATAAGGCCGAGGGCCTGTGGCGATCCTACCTCCGCATGCTTCGCAAAATATCACCCAGCCCGGCCTGACCAGGCGGTAAACGTTAAGGAAAATCTTCACTCGGAGGACCTGGAGAAGAAGAGGAGGCACGGATATTCTAGTGGGATATATGCCCGTTCAAAGTATAACCGAACTCGGATTACCCCAAGGGTTACCCCGATAGCTTCTTGGATGCCGATCTCGGGCGGGTATTTCTGCCCCAAAATGGCAGAAGCGTGATGACCGCGACCAATAAGGCGATAAAATTCCTGCCGCCTTTATCAAGAAAGTACGCCCAGAAAGATAGCCCCTGTTGGAATAGAGAACCGGGGAGATGAAAATGGCTGTCAAATATCCCGATGATGGTAAATGGAAAATCGATCAGCCCGACGGATATAAGTATAACAATCAACAGGGCGCCGGCTTTGAGTCTGTCCCTGACGGACAGATCCGGTGCAGCCAGAAGGATGGAGAAGGCAATAATAGGTTGGACATATAAGGCGCTGGCCCAAATACTTTCGACGATAGGCGTCCCCTTATAGAGGGAACCATCCGCCAGGGACACCGCCCCTTGGGCAATGATGGTGACCTGAATGGCTAACGCTCCTCTGATCTCGACGAGATTCAGTCCGGCGATCCGGTAGCCCGGCTTTATCAACTCTATCACGAACCCAAACAGCGGGGCCAGGGCCTTCACATAGTAAACGCCCAGGAGGCGGAAAAATAACAGCAAGATGAGATAGCCTGAAATCAGCCGGACAGCCAGCCGGAAAATGGTTCTCTTTTTTACGCGGCGCGGCTGAAGTTGCTGTATTTTTATTCGAATGGCCTTATTTTTTCGAATGGTTTTGTTCATTGCCCGCAAACTTGATAGCCCAGAAGATGAAAATTATCAACCCGATGATCACCATTATGGTCTGTCCTACATAGATATGCATCACATCAAAGGCATCCTCATGGTATTTGCTTATGTAATAGAGACAGACAATCCTGGCCAGGTTGAAGAAGTAGACAACTCCCAACCCGCCCACGATACCCACGGTTTTCCGCCAGGGGCCGGCCGGAAAAGCACAGATGGCCGCCAAAATCAGGATAAAAGCTTCGACGCCGTCGCAGCCGTCATCCACCAGAATGCCGGCACTATCCGATCTGATCACCTTGTACTGAACGTATGACGCTTCCTGCGGCGTAAGAATATTGATAATCTTGGAACTCGCCTGGACATGGAGCATTGTTACCAGAAACGGCTCCGTCCAGGAACGTGTGGCGTAATGGATGGTCTGGATTAGAAGAAAAAGAACGAAAAACATTACCAGAAACCTGAGTTCTGGTTTATGTAAGGTGATGAAAGAGTTTATTCGTTGATTCATATCCGCTCGGTAATGTCCGGTTAAAAATTTGCATTTGATTGATTCCGGTGATTGATTCCGGCAGACCGCCTCGGTATACTTAGCCGGCCTTCTTGACATTCCGCCGCCAATCCCACCCAACGTCCTCTGTAGTCACTTCCAAACAGGGTATTTTTCCACTTCTTACGCTTCCGTGGCATCATGACTCGGTTGACTCATGAAGGTTGGCTATATGCTTGATTCCTTCTTCTTATTATCCAGATAGCCGACCCAGCAAGGAGCAGTGACATGACTATCATGCCCCACTCTGAAAGTGTAGGAGCTCCATTAGAGATAGGCTGATGAGGAACAGGACCAGGAACGGCCAGGTAGGCGATCAGATTTTTCGTGAGGTTCTGCGAGTTGGCATCCGCACCGGTCAGCAGGAAATTGACGTCGAAGACGACAATCAGGCTACCTGTCAAGGCGTTTGTGAGCTTCCCGGGCGGGTAAACGATTCCCGACCCCAAATTGGCGGCATCCTTCGAGATGAACTCACCACTGCCGGGAGGGTAGGTTGTGCCGCCAGTCGCCAGGAAAGTGAATGGATTCGCAATCGCGTTAGGGTTGGTGAACGGCGCCAGGATGGTCACGGAGTTTGCCGATGACGCCAGGGTGGGAGTCCCCCCACCGGCGGCGGTGATCAAGGCGATGATGGAGTTGTCACGGACGAGACAGAATGCAAGGTTCTCGCCCATTACGAAGAGCGAGCCACCGCCGTTCAGGTAGGCGACGTAGGCGATGATGTCGCCTCCAGATAAGGGAGTAACATTACTGTAACGAATGTCCCAGATCTGCTGGTACCCACCGAGAGGCCCGCCCGGCACTCCGACGTTGGGCGTTATTACGTATGCGGCGGCGATAAGCTTGGCCGTTAAATTGGCGAGAATATCTGCGTTAGTGCCGGCGGTGCCGTCATGCACAACCAAGGCGTTAGCCCCCCAGCACAAGCTGGGGAACGAGAGAAATAGTAGCAACGCCGTTCTTAAGAATAGCCCTTTCATAACTCTCTCCTCCCCAACTCTTGTTTGCGTTCATAAATGTAGGGTAAAATTAATCGGCTTATTGCGGAGTTCCGTGAAAAAGGCCTGTCATCCCGAGCGCCGCGAGGAATCTTGTTGAAGTGCCATACGGATTCGGATTCATCGGCCTCCGGCCTCGGAATGACCAGAGGTGTCGTTCACGCAAAGCCGCGATAAGCCAATTAAACAATGGGCTCTATATTAAGTAAATACATCATTCGATATCCTAAGGCAACACAAAAAGTACATTGCTGACGCATGAAGTTCTATCGCTCAGCTCAAGCCGGTTTTTGGACGAGATTTCGGAGGTGCCCTGAGCGACTAATGACAGGGAATCTGGGCAATGGCGTCTTCGGGCCACTCATCTTCCGGATTTTTCGAATTACCGCCCGAATAATGAAACGACTCACCGTTTCCCCTCTCCCCAGGTTGCATCGCTCATGCAGATTCGACTTATCCAAGGGTTTACTCGACATCCAAAGGGGCCGGCCACACTTTTCAACCAACTTGGAGATCTCTTCCTCCGCCTCCTGCCAGGTCTCCCCACATTCCACCCCGTGCGCGATTTGCATTTGCTTCTCGTTGGGTCCCAACCAGTGTTCGACGTCATTGGCCAACCGAAACTGCTGCCTTAGGTTACCCATACATTAGCTGCCTGATTCTTGGGCTTCAGTTAACCAACTGCATTAAATTTTCTCATTCCAGCGGGCAGAGATCTATTCGTTTGCCCCGCATTCCAGGTCTATTATTCATGGTCGTGTCGAGCCAGGCAAGAAGTCATAAGATTCCGCACCTCCGTCCGGAGTGGCGGTGGGCCGGCCATTGGTCGAGACATTCAGGTCGCCTCGGACATGGCCTGGTCTCTTTTACCTTCCGCCGCCCACCCCGTCCAACGTCCTCCGTAGTCGCTTTCAAACAGGGTGTTTTTCCGCTTTTTCCGTTTCAGTCAAGGCTGAATTAAACCATGTTTCTTTGTTTTCTGATAAGGGCCATACCTGCCGCCGCTAAAAGCAGTGTGAAAATAATCATGGCCCATTCGTTTAAGGTCGGGATGGCGGGACCTGGTGGAGGTGGTGTATATAAAAATATACCAGAGGGAGTCGTTATTCTGGTATTGGCACCAGAAATTGTCCGCTGCGGCGCCACATTGCCGTTATCAGTCTGTTTGTACACGGTGACATTATCACCGTTGGGATTTGCCGCAAAAATATTAGTGCCATTGGCAAAAACCCCATACGGCGTGGTTAATCCGGTCAATCCACCGGTAATCGTCTTCTGCGGAATGGCATTACCGTTATCAGCCAGATTGTACACCGTGATACTATTACCTGTCCAATTTGCGACAAAAATATTAGTGCCATTTACAAAAATCCCAAACGGCCCGTTTAATCCGGTCAATCCACCGAAGATCGTCCGCTGCGGAGTAGGATTACCGTTATCAGCCAGATTATACACGGTGATACTATCACCGGTACTATTTACCACGAAAAGATTAGTGGCATTGCCTAAGATCCCAGACGGTCTGCTTAATCCGGTTAACCCCCCGGAGATTGTCCGCTGTGGATTGGCATTGCCAGTATCAGCCAGATTGTACACGGTGATGTTATTTCCGGTCCAATTTGCCACAAAGATATTCGTACCATTGGCAAAAATCCCATACGGCTGGTTTAATCCCGTATTCCCACCGGAGATTGTCTGCTGCGGGGCGACATTCCCATTATCACCCACATTGTACACGGTGATACTATCATTGCCTGAATTTGCCACGAATATATTGGCGCTGGTGACAAAAATTCCCTCCGGCCCACTTAATCCGGTTAATGCACCGGTAATCTCTCTTTGCGGCGCCACATTGCCGTTGTCGGTATCATTAAAGACAAAAATGCTGGGATTACCGCTTCCGGAATCATAACCGGTTACATACATGGCGGCGAAAACAGTCGGGCAGGTAAGCAAGACCAGTATCAGCGCGCCCATCAGTCTCATTCCGACGAATAGCTTAAAAATCCTTCTAAATGCCGGCCTTGTTGCGTGAGGATGATTGCAGCCCTGGTTATCTTGATCTTTCCGGTTCATTTGGGTTCCTTTCTTAGTAGAATCGGTCTATACTACTCCAACTTTGGTTTTTCCTGGCACGATTGTTGCCCGTAGTCAAGAAGTGGGGAGCTTTGATAAATTTATGTCGAAATTTGCCCAATGGGTGCATACGCAATATCCATTTTGGCCAAGCAGGTCTCCCAGCAAGAACTATGCCTGGAAAAACCAAAGTTGGAGTAGTATATCTGAATACTTTCACTATGGGGAAATGATTTGACATTTGATGACGGCAAGCGTTTCTCTCTTTTATCAATAGAAAACTATGGCGTCAACAATTAAAGCCAAAATAACGGCGGCGATGAAGGCCTCCGTGGCGTCTTGATGGGAGATGGTTAACCTGATACAGTTGGGGAATCGGAAACCGGCCATCAAGGCGGACGCGAGCCTGACTATAATTGCCGCAGTATGCCTGGCGACTACACTCGATGCCAGTCACCGTGACTGGAGACGGTCGTTCATTTTGGTCGTTTTTTTGTTCCGGCTGTGCGGAATCAGATTGATTAAGACCATCGGATTGAATATATTACCAACCAACCTAAAAGCGCCGTTCAACCCTAAACTCTAGTTGGAGTGTTACCTATGAAATCGATGCGGCTTGATGGTCTGGGCAGAAGATTATTTCTGGTGATGGGTTTGTGCCTGGTCATGTTTGCGTCCGCCTGCACTACGGTGCCGGTCGAGCAGGTTACCCCGCCGTTGCCGGCCAAAGTTAACTCAGACCCGTCCGGAATGGTCCTGATCCCATCCGGCGAGTTTAGTATGGGTGATCCTTATAAAGAAGGCAATAATGATGAAATTCCGGTTCATAAGGTCTATGTCATCGCCTTTTACTTGGATAAGTACCTGGTCACAGGTAAACTTTGGAAAGAGGTTTATGTTTGGGCGAAAACCAAAGGATATCAATTTGATTATCCTGGTGCGTCCATGGCGGCCGGACATCCTGTCCAATCGGTGACCTGGTATGACGTCGTTAAGTGGCTCAATGCCCGGTCAGAGAAAGAAGGGCGGACGCCGGTTTATTATACGGATGCGGGGCAGACCAGCGTTTACCGGTCGGGGCTGGTTCCCCTGTCTCACGGGATGGTCAGGTGGGGCGCAAATGGTTATCGCCTACCCACTGAAGCAGAGTGGGAAAAGGCGGCTCGCGGCGGGCTGGATGGACACCACTATCCGTGGCCCAGCCTGGAAAACAAATTTAGTGATCACATTGACGGCAGTAAAGCCAATTATGCCGACAGTGAACACCATTATCGAAAAGGGAATGGGCCGGCCACCACTCCGGTTGGATATTATAATGGACACCAGAGCCCGGCCGGGGCAGACATGGCTAACGGTTATGGGCTGTATGATATGTCCGGGAACCTTAATCAATGGGTCTGGGACTGGTACGATAGCGCCTGGTATGGAAAAGCCGCGGCACTGCAGCGGGATGGACGAGGACCGGATTTGGGGTTTTATCGGATCGTTCGCGGAGGTAGCTGGAACAACGGGCCTGGCCACCTGCGGTGCGCGACGCGGTCTTTTTACGGACCTGCGGACTGGGTAAATGGCATTGGGTTTCGGGCGGCTTGTAGTCAGCCTTAGAATCGCGTAGCGGCTGGGTCACAGGTCTATCTGACGAGGGACGAATTCTCGTCGGCGACATCTAAGAACTGCTCCTTGATCTTGATCAATTCATCCAGCACATCCTGGAATATACCCACCAGGCGAGGGTCGAAATGGCTTCCCTGCCCTCGGATGATTTCCGCCACCGCATCTTCCACCGGCCAGGCTTTCTTATAGGGACGGCGGGAAATCAGGGCGTCAAAGACATCGCCCAAGGCGGTAACCCGGCCGACCAGTGGAATCTCTTCTCCTTTTAGTCCTTGCGGATACCCGCTGCCATCCCATTTCTCATGGTGAGTCAGAGCCACTGTTCCGGCCAGTTGGAGAAGATCAGAATGATGTCCCGACAGTATTTCGAAACCAATGGCAGTATGGGTCTGCATTATGGCCCATTCCTCCCGGTCAAGTTTGGCCGGTTTCAGCAGAATATGGTCGGGGATCCCTATTTTCCCGATATCATGCATTGATGCGGCACTGTAAAGCAACTCCAATTCCCGGTCAGTCATCCCCAGGGCCTGGCCGAGGGTGACGCAATAATGGGATATCCTTTTGATATGAAACCCTGTTTCGTTGTCTCTGTATTCAGCCGCCCGGCCTAACCGATAGACGATCTCCAATTGGGTGTCTCGCAACTCCTGGGTTCGTTCCCGGACTTTCTCCTCCAATATCTGATTCTGATTCTGCAGGGCCAGCGTCATCTGCTTAAGGGAGATATGCGTCTTTACTCGCGCCTTTACTTCCACAATTTCAAACGGCTTGGTGATATAGTCCACCGCGCCCAACTCGAACCCCAGGGCTTTGTTTTCGACTTCGCTCATGGCGGTAATGAAAATGATGGGGATATCTCTGGTCCTGGCCTCCTGCTTCAGTTTGGCACACACCTCGTATCCGTTCATGCCGGGCATCATGACGTCCAGGAGAATCAGGTCGGGGAGGGTGTTTCCAATATAATCAAGCGCCCGGGGACCACTCGTGGCCACACTGATGGAATACTCACTTTTCAGCGCATTTAGCAGGATACTGATATTCTCCTTGGTGTCATCCACGATCAATATATTTATGTTGGATGGATTTTCCCTCATCTCCCACTCCTTGTTAAATATGTGGCCCTGTCTTGGGGCCGGCAATCAAGGGGATGTCCAGCCTGGCCGCAAGACCATTAAGGGCATCCAGAGCCTGGTCGAATTCAAAGCCGTCCAGGCACTCTTGCAGACGCCGGATGTCCATATCGAGTGGAGAGTCGCCCAGAAGCCGTTTCAGCGAAATCAACTTTTCCTCAGCACCTACCGGCTGCAATTCTTGGATAAAATTGGCCAGGTCAGCCACCACCGGAGCCAAATCAGCTAGATTGAATGTCGGTTGAGGATCGGATAGGAGTTGCCCGGATCGATTGTCCGCGCATATGTCCTCAGAGACCAACGGAGGTGCACCGGCGGGTCGTCCAGTAGTCCAAACCGTGTCAATGAACCGGACCGACTCCAGGATCCGGTATAGAGCATGATCGATCCCGTCTATCAGGCCCTGGATATTCTGCGTGTCCTTACCGGCGATGGCCGCCTCAAACTTGTCTGCCGCTCTTTGTAAATCCTTGGCTGAGAGGTTCCCGGCCGTGCCTTTGAGTGTATGGGCCAGCCGCCGGGCCGTTTCCAGGTCTTGATTGTCGACGGCCTGTCTAATTTCTATGACGACGTTGCCGAAGGTTTTTCCGAAATTGTTCAGCAACGTCACCAACAGCTTCTTATTCCCTTCTAATCTGAGGAGCGCCTCCCCCATATCAATTCCGGCCACCGACTCCGGCAAACAAGCATCCTCTCCGGCCAGGGCCTCCCGGTCCGGGATAAGGGTTTGTTCTTCCCCCGATCTGTCCAACAGGGGCAGCCATTTGGCCAGGGTCGTAAACAACTGCTTTTGATCAATGGGCTTGGTGATGTAGTCATTCATCCCCGCTTCCAGACATCGTTCCCGATCTCCTTTCATGGCGTGGGCGGTCATGGCAATAATGGGAAGGTGGCTCAATCCAGGCTCTAACCGAATCAGGGCCGTGGCCTCATATCCATCCATTTCCGGCATCTGAACATCCATCAGGACAGCATCATATGCGGTCCTGCCCAAAGCCTCAACGGCCTGTCTGCCGCTATCAGCCGTCTCAACGTTAATGCCGGCTTTCCAGAGGATCTCGCAAGCCACCCGCTGATTGATGAAATTGTCCTCCACCAGCAGGATGTGGGCGCCTTTGAAGACACTCAAGTCCGGCAATTCCGAAGAAGTATTGGTCCCCATCCTGGTCAGGCAGGCTCTCTCATCCGGCGGATACCCCAGGACCTCCATGATCGTGTCCAGCAGGACATATTTCTTGATGGGCTTCTTTAGAAAGGCACTGACTCCTCCGGCCTCCGCCCGTTTTTTGGCGTCCTCGCGGCCGAAGGCCGTCACCATAATGATGGGAAGCTGTTCCATAGACTGAGATTCTCTAATTTTTTCGATAGTGGCAACGCCGTCCAGGCCGGGCATAACCAAATCAACCAGGACGACCCCGAAGGGTTTCCCATGGGCCATCCGGTCCTTAAGTTTGGCCACCCCTTCTTCCCCGGAAGAAGCCATCTCTGCCTTTAACCCAAATGATTCCAGCATGTTTTCCATAACGGACTGCATGGTCGGGTTATCGTCGATAAAGAGGATGTCCAGTCCCAGGATCTCCGCGGGGAGGGCCGGGGCGCCGGGGCTATCCTCGCCGGTTCGGCCGAAGTTGGCCGTAAACTGAAACGTACTTCCTCGGCCGGGTTCACTTTCCGCCCAAATCCGACCGCCCATCAGCTCCACCAAGCGCTTGCTGATGGACAGTCCCAAACCTGTCCCGCCATATTTACGCGTGATGGAACCATCGGCCTGAGTGAATGCGGCGAAAAGCTTTTCGAAGCTGTCCGGCTTAATCCCTATGCCGCTATCCCTTACGGAAAACTCCAGCCGGACCAGGTCGGGGGCTGATTCCAGACAGGCCACCCGAACCAAGATATCCCCCGCGTGGGTGAATTTGACCGCATTGCTGGTGAGGTTCACCAGTATCTGACGCAACCGCAGCGGATCGCCAATCAGATCGTCAGGTACGTCTTTGTCAATTTCGACAATTAGTTCGATCTTTTTCCGGGCGGCAATGTCGGCGAACATATCGGTAACGCTTTCCAGCACATGATAGAGATGAAAATCGGTGGCATCCATATCGAGTTTTCCCAGCTCGATCTTTGAAAAGTCTAAAATATCATTGATCAGTCCCAGCAGGGACCGGGCTGACGAGGCCACCACGTCGAGTTGTTCCTGCTGTTTCGGCGTCAATCCGGTCTGGATGGTCAGTTCCGTCATGCCGATAATGGCATTCATCGGCGTTCTTATCTCATGGCTCATGTTGGCCAGAAACTCACTCTTAGACAGGTTGGCCGATTCAGCCGCTTCCCAGGCCTTCCGTGCTTCTTCCACGGCCTCATTGAGTCGCAAGTTCTTCTGGTTCAGTTCTTCAGTTCTGTCTGCGATTCTCTGCTCCAGGGTCCGATTGGACTCCTCCAGCTTCTCGTAGCTCTCCTTCAAGGCGCCGCTCATCTGGATGAACGTCGCGGCCAGCGCGCCCAGCTCGTCTCTGGAACCAATCTTGATGCCAGAGACAGAGGAGAAATTGGCCCTGGAGAGACTCCTGGCCAGGTCGGTGAGCTGAATAATGGGTCGGGCCAGCTTGGATGACAAGATAAAGACAATGATAAACGAAAGAGTCATAAACGTCAGGGACGTCACCGTCGACCGGTAGATCATTTGATTGATCTCTTTCCGGATATCCCGTCTGGACTGATCAATCTCTTTTTGGAGTTGGTCGAGGGAGAGCAGGAGCCGCAGCACCCCCCACGGCCTGGTGCTGACCTGGAGCGGATGGACTATCTCCAAAACCTCTTCTCCGCCCTCCGTATATTCCCACACCTGGGTCGTTTTCACGGCGCGAGCTGCTTTGTCTCGCCGGCCGTTCAGCACTTGCTGGGATAGATCGGGCCGCAGAGTATGCACCAGGGCGCGACCGGTTGAATCAATGAGGATGGCCCCTCGGATGGCCTCTTCTTTCTTAACCGCGGTTTGCACCTCGGCTATGACATTAGACAAGGAAAATGAAGCGATGTCGTTTTCTACCTGCTGGGCCAAAGGGGTGATGAAACTCTTGCCCCGTTCGACCAAGGCTTCTTTCATGAGCGCGGTTCTTTTAACCAGACCATTTTTCAGGATTTTCTTTTGGGAGTGGATCTGGATAGAGGTCAATAGGATCACCAGACAGGCCATCATAATCGTCATGACGGTCACCAGCTTCCACTTGATGCTCGATCTGACGCAGATCCGCTCCATTGGCTCGAGAACTGTCATGAGATCCTCATTCATCGCTCAATAACCTGAGTACGATCAGCACACTAAGCGATTAGAAAACCATGATTGAGAAAGATTCGGCTTTGGTTTGGGTGGTGTCCTGCTTAGCCTTGACTTAATCCATAGGTCGCAACGAGTTGCACAGATTCAAGCAAAGACGGGTCTGTGGGTTTTTTCCATCTGCGTTCATCTGAGAAATCTGTGGATTTACTTTTTTCTTCCAATCGACGAACCCAGTCGAACTCAGGTTCAATAGTCTATGATGCGATTGACCACGCTCAAGGCGCCCTCGCGGCTTTTCAGGCCGTATTCCTTTGCCCGCTTCTGGTTCAAGGTAATGTCGGATCCCGCGGGCCACTGGACCTTGTCCGGTGTAGTCTTCCCAGTCAGCAATCTGGTGGCTATGTTGGCCGCCTGCCGGCCGACGGTCTGGTCATCTACAGAGACAATCAAGGTAGTTCCATGAGCCGCAAAAGCCCGATGAAAAGAGAAGACGGCTTTCTTGCTTTCCTGACACTCCTTAAGGATGCTAAACAGCATCTTCTGTTCAGATAGGACCACCGGATCGGGGATCAACCAGACCACGTCCGATTCGCGCAACAGTCCCTTGAGGGCTGAGAGCGTCTGCTTACTGTCGGTAACCGGCCGGCCGACGATGTCGATCTGCATTTTGGCCGCCGCCTCTCGGGTCTCCATAAACCACTGGCTGGTGTACTGTCTGCTGTATAATACTCCAATTCTTTTCAATTCCGGGAAAATATAACGGAACAGGGTGAGTTGCATCCCGGTGTTCAATTCATCGGACACCACGAAGGTGTTCTGCTTCATCGGCAAGCGGCGCCAATTAATACCTGAAGAAAAGATGATATTTTTCTCATCACCATACTTAATGGCGGCGAGATAGGCTTTTGACCCAATGCAATAGACCAGTGAGATATGCTTGTCTTCCACCAAGTCTTTGAGTTTCGATGCGTTCCATTTCTTGTCATCCAGGTCGATCTCGGCGACAGGGTAGGAAATAGTCTTCTTAAATTCATCCCGGGCCAGTTTATACTTCTCAATGGAACCGGCTGAGTTGATGAGGAGAATTTTTCGTTCTTCCTCAGCCCTGGAGACGCAGGGAAGCAGGAGGAGAAACAGGCAAAGGATCCGGATAAATTTTGAGGTATTCCCATTGGGGGCGGGAAAATTTATTAAGGTTTTAAAAGATATTAAGCAAAAATAATTCATCACTTACTCTCCAGCTTCTGTACGTCTGCAGGATCAAGCTCTTTCCAGCCGTCCAGCCCAATCATTTCTATCAATTCCTTTCCCCTTGAGCCCAGCGGCATTTCCTTAATAATTTTTAACATCGCGGCATTTAATGGTTCCCAGTTCTTCGGCGCAGCCAGCACTAAAGACAGAGATTCCCGGCCTTCGGCCATGACCTTCACCTCTTTATAGAGGGCCGGGTTGATCGTCTTTAACTGGTCCAGAGTGCTTTCCGCAGCCAAAGCCGACTTCGACATCCCGAATCCGACTGAGACCAGGGCATCGATATCCTTTGGTACCGTCAGGATACTCACTGAATCCGTTGTTTCCTTTTGTCGCAACATCCCCCGTAAAACGCTTCGAGTATACGCGACGCTGCTGGCCGAGGCCAGGGGATCAATGGCCAGAAGGTCATCTTTACCAGATTCGCCTTTGGTCGCTAAAATCATCTTCTGGTATTTCTTCCCGCCTTTTGTGCCGACCAAAACAGGCTTAAGCCCATACTCCCGGTAAATGTGATTGTAGTGCCATGAAGATAACAACAAAAAACCGTTACGTTTATCTTTAATGTATTGCTCAAAGACCATCCGGTCATTAAAAGGCTGAAACTCATATGAACCAAGCTCGGAGAGGTACTGATCGAATTTCATTTTGAGTGATTTGAAATTATTGACGTTGGTCTCTGAGCTATAAAAGAAGATGACATCGCCGGCTCCAGAAGAACTGGCCGGGGTTATGAGGAAAAATACAGTCAAGCAAAGGGCGGCGGCCGGCCGGACAAATAACCCGGCTAAAAAGTGTAGCAGATTGCTCGATGTTTTAGTCACTTTTTTCAATTGAGTGGCCTTCTTTTCCAGTCAAGGCAAGACAGGCTGAAGAGACATCAAAAATTGTATCTTATTTCAGCAAAAATACTTCGGCCCGGCAAAGGATAGTCGGTGTACCGGCTGAGTGCGCTGGGATCATATGCGTCTTCATCGAACAGGTTGCGCGCCCCCAGGGCCACATCCCAGTGCCGGGCAATATTCTTGCGCCGCAGCGTTAAATTTACCACGGTGTAATCGTCAAGTTCTTGGCCCGGCCGCGTTCTGTCGCCAATCCAGAAGAGTTGGGCATCAATCGACCAGTCCGGCCAAAATGTCCAGTGGGGATTTAGATACAGTTTCCTGCCCGGCACGTCCGGCGTGCGGATGCCGGTATTTTTATCCTCCGAGTGTTGATAGGAGAAATTTCCGCGGATTTTGAGAGTGTCGGTGATCTTCCATTCGGCCTCCAGTTCGATTCCATGGCCTTGCAGATCGAGCGCATTCCGTAAGTATACATTATTATTCGCATCGGGCACGCGTTCGATCAACCCGTCGGCATCGTAACCAAACAGATTGAGGCCCGTCCGAAGACGGGAATTGAACCGGTAGTCGAAAGCCAGTTCCAGGGTTTGAATAGTCTCGGGCTTCAGCCTCGGACCACCCGGTGGTCCGTTGTGTTCCATCGTCTGCTTCAGTTCACTAAAGGAAGGGGCCCGAAAAGCGGTTCCGTAGAGCAACTTGGTCGTTAAATCGCGGTGAGCCTGCCAGACCAGGGCGGCGCGGGGGTTGATCGTGTCTCCAAAATCTGAATAGTTATCATACCG
>JADFXK010000390.1 GCA_015233625.1 Deltaproteobacteria bacterium
AACCAGGCGGCATCCGGACGTCGACAAAAGCCACGGCAAACGGTTGACCATCAGCCACCGCGGCATTGATCAGGTCGAACCCCTCTTTCCCTTGAAGCGCGGCGGCGACTTCATAGATCTCCGGGATATGTCTTTTGGGGGAAGCCATATCTCCAAACAGCTCAGCCTCGAGCCGCTCTTTCTCTCTTAAAGCCGAATGCTCTTTTTGAGGGGGCGACAGGATCATCCGATAAGTCGTCAAGGCGGATTCTTCGTCGTCAATGACCACTATCCTTTTGTTCACCGAGACTCTCCTTCAGGTATGGGGAGATGAATTATCAACTGTGCCCCTTGGCCGGGACCATCGCTTTCCAAGGAAATCGTTCCCCCCTGGGCCTTGATATAGTTGGCGGAATCATGGAGGCCGAAACCACTGCCACGGCCCTTGGTGGAGAAATTAAACCGAAAGACCTTATCCTTAAAGTCAGGCGAAACTCCGGCTCCGGTGTCGGCAATAACGATTTTGATGTGTTGGCCGTCAGGCCCAGGTGCTAGCTCCGTGCTCAGCTTTATTTTTCGGGGGTGTTCCGGGAGAACCTCACTCAGAGACTCGTAAGCGTTCTTTATAATATTGATCAGGACTTGAATCATCTTATTCTTATCTAAATGGAGAGGTGGCAGCTGGGCCAATTGATATTCAAGTTCGATGCCCCTCTTTCTGATGGAATCCATCACCATTTCCGCCGCATCTTTCAGCAAATCGTTGACGTCGACCACCGTTTCCAGCCCCCGGAGGCCGGCATATTTTTGCTGGAGGGCGATAACTTCCATGACGTGATCGAAGCCGTTTCTGACAAATCCCAGGTCCTCGTGAGAGGATTGAAAATCTTCTTTGAGTGTTTTTATGGTCACCTCGAAGTAACGCAACAGCTTTTCCCAGCGCTCTAGCTCACCCTCGGGACGGATGGCGATATCGGATTTCAGGAAGTCATAGATCTTCTCCAATGACTCCAATTCCTGGGCCGTGATATTCTCTTCGAGTCGAGAGACCCGGTAATTCACCGCGTTGAGGGCGTTGCCGATATTGTGCAAGACAGACACTGCCAGTTCGGCCATCCCGGCCTGGTGGGCGGTGTGCAATAGGCGCTCGTTGGCCTGCTTCAGGGTGTCGCGGTTCTCAGCCAGCTTCCTAACCATGGTATTAAAATCTGTGGCCAGATTGCCGATCTCATCCTTCCGCAGCACCGGTATCTCCTGATCCAACACCCCCTCGGCAATGCAGTAGGTCAGCCGGCCCAGCATCCTGATGGGGGCCACAATTTTTCTGGCAAAAGCAAAAGAGATAATGACCGAAATGACCATCCCGATGAGCAGAAAGCCAAGTCCGGTGACATACAAATCGCGCCGGATCTGATCAAAGGGTTCATCAGAGATGAGGATTAGGGCGCTGCCCACGGTTTGGTTGTCGTAATTATTCAAAGGCAGTTCCCGAATATAATATACTGCCCCGTCGGTCAACACAAACTCTTTCCGGTCGGTCACGGACAGCGGGGACAAATAGGCCAGTCCGCCCAAAGGCTTCATTATTGATCCGGCGACCAGACGTCCCTGACGGACCAAGGCGCAATCCGCCCCGGAGATGTCTTTTATCTTCTGAACCAATTCATGGTTCTGATCCAGGATGCGACCCGCTAAAAAAACTCCCATGATCCGGCCTTTATCATCGGCTATCGGGGCGGCCGCCATCATGACCAGCAGGTCTGGACTGTTGGCCGCAAATGCCTGGTCTGGCGCCGCGTTCAGATAAGGCAGATATTGGGGGGGCAGGGTAGCAAATCCGTTGGTGACCAAACCCGTCAAAGACCGTACGATAAAGGGATGGACAATTTTCTGGTTAAAGGTCAAGAACATTGAGTTAGGATCCGGGGCCAGGCTGTCGTGGTCGACAAACATGGCAAACGAAAGGTCGTATCTGGTCTGAAGTTTGTCTAAGTAGGATTGGAATTTGGAATAGAGGCCCAGACTTATTACCATGCGGAGGATGCCGTCCTCCATCACTGACTTGGTTATCTCATCGAACTGGCCGGCCCGATAATCTAAAATCAACGATATTTGAGAAGCATTGTATTTGAACTGGTCTTGAATCCGGCTTTCAATCTCGTGATTTATAATCAGAAAGGTGGCTCCGGCAAAGGCCAAGACCAACAGGCCGGTGACCGTCATCAGCAGCAATAGCAGCCTGATCCTGAGCGAAATGGCTGGTGGCCTATTCAACCTGGTCTGCCCCATGAGCCTCAAACCTCAACGATAAATGCTGGATGCTGGATGCTCGGTGCTGGTTTCTGGTTGCCTGTTGCTCGTTGTCTTCAACGATTAACCGGTAACAAGAGCCGGCCACAAATCGTCGGTAATCGCCTGCCTCCGGCCAAGCGCCTTAAGCCATTTTACCATATGATACAAATTAGTTCCAGGATACTACAAAGTCAATCAAAAAGCAGAAATTCTAATTTTGACAGGATGAACCAGATTAACAGGATTTATGGGTCATGATAATCCTGTTAAGCCTGTCCGAAAAAGAGATGGACGGGAATCCAAAATTAGAATTGCTGATCAAAAATAACATGTTGTAATTTCCCCTTCGCAGGGCAAACGCATGAAATATTCTTTGAAGAAGCATTATCTTGTTGCTCAAAAAAGCCGGTAACGCCCTGTCGGGGCTCATTTGGAATCTGATTTTCTAAGAAAATTTCAAGCGTTTTCTCTGGGGTGTCGGCTCGAATCGCGCCCCAGCCTGTCTGCTCACTTAAGGAAACTATTGATGAATCCAGTTTTTTTTTGACTCAGCGCCTTTACTCTACCTATAATGTTTACCAGGGACGAACGAGTCTTTATAACTTGAAAAAGGAGCTGAAATGAAGATGAAATATGCCTTAAACGCCTTATGCTGTGTTTTGGTGTTCCTTTTCGTTTCTCCGGCGCTAGGAGATGCAGATTTGGCTGTTTCAAACACCAATGGAGATGGCCGCGGGTCCGTGGCCGGCTGCCCTATGTTCCCCGCAGACAACATCTGGAATGTACCTGTTGACACCCTGCCGCTGGATGTCAATTCCAGTAGCTACATCAACACCATTGGCTCGGCGACGGGCGTCCACCCCGACTTTGGTTCCGGCACCTGGAACGGTGGCCCCATCGGCATCCCTTATGTGGTTGTGCCCGGCACCCAGGCCAAGGTAAACGTGACATTCGATTACAGCGATGAAAGCGACCCCGGGCCCTACCCGATACCGCCCAACGCCCCCATTGAAGGCGGCTCCGGCTCCAGTGGTGACCGGCATGTTTTGATCGTAGACAGCGACAACTGTATTCTTTATGAACTTTATAGCGCCTACCCCCAGGCCGACGGGTCCTGGCAGGCCGGGTCCGGGGCCATATACCCCCTCGCGTCCAACGCTCTGCGGCCAGCCGGGTGGACCTCCGCAGACGCAGCCGGACTGCCTATCCTGCCTGGACTGATTCGGTATGATGAGGTGGCCGCCGGGGAAATCACACACGCCATCCGGTTTACTGTGCCTCATACACGCCGGGCCTATGTTTGGCCGGCTCGCCACTATGCCTCGAGCCTGACCGGCACCCAGTATCCGCCCATGGGACAGCGCTTTCGCCTGCGGGCCAGCTTCGACATTTCCGGTTTCACTCCGGAGGTTCAAGTTATTTTGCGGGCGCTCAAGAAATACGGCATGATCCTGGCAGACAACGGATCATCCTGGTACCTGTCCGGCGTGCCGGATGAGCGGTGGAACAACGATAACCTGCATTACTTAAACCAGGTGCATGGCTCTGATTTCGAGGCGGTGGACGTTTCCTCGCTGATGATCAACTCCGATTCCGGCCAGGCCGCGGTAACGCCCACCCCTGGTCCAGCCCCGACGATCATCTCCTTTGCCCCCACTTCCGGAGGAATCGGGACGACGGTAACCATTACCGGGACAAACTTCACCGGAGCCACGGGTGTTTCTTTTGGGGGTGCGGCCGTCCGATCATTCACGGTGGATAGCGCCACCCAGATCAGGGCGGTGTTGGGCACCGGGGCCACCGGGACCGTCAGCGTGTCTACACCCCAAGGTTCGGCGATCAGTACA
>JADFXK010000391.1 GCA_015233625.1 Deltaproteobacteria bacterium
TTGAGAGGCGGCGAAATCGCCAATCGGATCCAGACACATCTACAGGTCGGAGTGGGCGGGATGACCGCCGATCGCAGATTTTCTTTTGACACCGCGAGATGTCTCGGCGCTTGCGGTTTGGCCCCGGTGATGGTGGTGGATTCCGATACCCACGGAGGCGTCTCGACCGATGCCGTCACCAATATCCTTGAAGAATATATATAGGGGCAGGCTCTTGGGACGACTTGTCCGGCGGCCGCGGCCTTGCTGCACTTACGTTCATTTTGGCTGCCGGACAACCTCCCCGGAAACCCGTATATCAAGATGTACCCGATGTGCCTCGGGACGGTATGGCTCAGAGCGATAGCAAATATCATTAAGATATAGGGCAAGGTAATCGCCGAAGTTGTTCTTGACCAGACCAAACTATAATTAGCTCCGAAAGGGCGCATTATGCCGGCCCAGGATATGAGCCTAAGGGTATTTTTGAATGCCCATACCGGCATACAGACTCGAAGGGTCAGCCACCTTATCCACCGGGCGCACCCCGCTTGCCCTGCTGGGCCAGCATAATCCGCCCTTTCGGGGCCAAGGAATTTTATCTCTGTTAAGTTAACGACATTGACCCGCAACTAACAACAACTTAACTATTCAAATAAATTAGTCCTGATATTAAGGAGGGGTTCAAATGCCCAAGCTGACCATTCAAGATCTTAAAAGCATAAAGGAGCGGGTGAAGAAGGACACGGCCCTTCGAGAAGACGGCGCCAAGGTAAAAATTACTGTCCAGATGGGAACCTGTGGAATTGCGGCCGGGGCTGGTAAGGTCATGGACGCTCTAATGGAAGAGATGAAGAACGCTAAGCGTGATGATATTGAGGTGACCATCTCCGGATGTATGGGCATGTGTAGCCGGGAACCCAATATCATTGTAGAAATGCTGAATCAAAGACCGATCCTTTACGCTGATATGGACGCCAACAAGATGCGTCAGATATTTAAACGACATATATTAGAAAACGAAGTCCAAACTCAATTTGCCTTGGCTGAGATGTAGATTCAACCAACGGCTGACCGGTGGCCGCTTTCTCCCCACGGTCAGGTCGGTTTCCGCCGTCAAGACGGTTTGAACACATCGATGATCAACACTTTCTCGCGTCGTTGCGGCGCCTTATAAAACGGGCCAATCTACCCGGAGGAACGCTGGAAATGAAAAAATTTAGAGCACACCTGCTGATTTGCGGAGGCGTTGGTTGCCAGGCCTCGGGAAGTCTGATAGTTAAGCAAGCGCTAGTGGATGAGTTAACCCGCAAGAAATTGAACGAGGAAGTCCAGGTGCTGGACACGGATTGCCACACCTTTTGCGCCACTGGTCCGAATTTGGTCGTCTACCCTGGGGGCCATCTTTACCAAGGCCTCAAGGTAACAGATATTCCTCTCCTGGTTGAAGAACACATTATTAACGGCCACCCTGTAGAGAAATTCCTTTACAAAGAGCCCACCGCCAAAGCCGCCATTCCTAAAATGGATGAAATTCCTTTCTTTGCCCACCAGATGCTCTGGGTGCTCCGCAACAAAGGAATTATCCACCCTGAAAAAATTGACGAATATATTGCCCAAGACGGATATATGGCCGCGGCCAAAGCCTACACGGAGATGACCTCGGAACAAATCGTCGGCGAGGTCAAGACGGCCGGACTTCGGGGCCGCGGCGGGGCCGGATTCCCCACCGGCTTGAAATGGGACTTCGCCTCAAAGAGTGTCAGTGATGTTAAATACGTCCTGTGCAACGCGGACGAAGGCGACCCTGGCGCCTTTATGGACCGGAGTGTTTTGGAAGCCGACCCCCATGCCATAATCGAAGGAATGATGATCGCCGGCCGGGCCATCGGCGCCCGTCAGGGTTATATCTATTGCCGGGCCGAATATCCCCTGGCCATCCGCCGGTTGAATTTAGCCATTAGCCAGGCCCGGGAATATGGCCTTCTGGGCAAGAACATCTTCGGCAGCGGCTCCGACTTTGACCTGGATATCTACCAGGGGGCCGGAGCTTTTGTTTGTGGTGAAGAGACCGCCCTAATGACCTCCATCGAAGGCAAGCGCGGGATGCCCCGACCGAGACCTCCTTTCCCAGCCCACCAGGGTTTGTGGAAGAAGCCGACGGTGTTGAACAACGTGGAAACCTTAGCCAACATTCCCCAAATCATCCTCAACGGCGGGGCCTGGTTCGCCTCCATCGGGACGGAAAAGAGTAAAGGGACGAAGGTATTCGCCTTGACTGGCGCGGTCAAGAATATCGGTCTGGTGGAAGTGCCCATGGGTACGCCCATCCGGAAAATCATTTTCGATATCGGCGGCGGGATCCCGAAGAAAAAGAAGTTTAAGGCAGTGCAATTGGGCGGTCCCTCGGGCGGCTGTATCCCCGAAGAACATCTTGATCTTCCCGTAGATTATGAGTCTATCGTGTCAGCCGGCGCAATTATGGGTTCAGGCGGGATGATTGTCATGGACGAAGACACCTGTATGGTCGACATGGCCAAGTTTTTCATGGACTTCGTTCAGGAGGAATCCTGCGGAAAATGTACCCCCTGCCGGGAAGGCACCAAACGGATGCTGGAAATCCTGGAGCGGATCGTTAACGGGGAAGGCCAGGCAAGTGATATCCCGTTATTAGAAGAGCTAAGCGAGGTGATTAAGGAAGGGGCCCTGTGTGGTCTGGGCCAGACCGGCCCTAACCCGATCCTGAGCACGTTGCGCTATTTCCGGCACGAATATGAAGCGCACATCTTCGAGAAAAAATGCCCGGCCCGAAAATGCGTCGCCCTGGTCCAGTTCGTCGTAGATCCCGAAGTCTGCACCATGTGCGGCCTGTGCGCTAAGAAATGTCCGGTGGAGGCCATTGCCTGGAAGAAAAAGGAAGTGGCCCAGATTGACCGGGAAAAGTGCATCAAGTGCATGACTTGTATTGGTAATTGCAAGTTTAAGGCTATTTATTAGCCATTACTTACCAGATGAATGATCCGACGCCGCGGCACCCCTCCCCGGGGGTGCCGGGTATTAATCCGACTATGTGGTTAGCCTCATGCTACTGCAGGATTACGGCTGAACAGCCCGGCCGAGGCGGGATCTGATGCACCTGGTAATTTTAAGCCAAAACCAGGTTCGACTAGTCTGGCGGAGTGACAACTTCTACCACAACCCCCTGATAAACAAACAGCCGGGCAGGGCACAAGCAAAAAGGATAATTTATGGCCATGTTGCTTACCTTTTGCGAACAAGAGCCGGTGGTCGGTTATGAACTGGCCGAGAAGAATATCTTCGGCCGGGAACTAGACGTCAACATCCAGGTGATGGATAAACTGGTTTCCCGAAAACACGCCCAAATCCTCCGCGATGAAGTCGGCTATATCCTATCGGACTTGGGGAGTCGAAACGGTACGTTCCTCAATGGCGTCCAGGTTAAAGAACCCGTCCGACTGAATCCCAACGACGAGATCAAATTGGGGGAGCGAGTCTATATTTTCGACTCGGGCGTGGAGAGTCTCCCCGATCCCGGATCCGGAGCCGCAGTTATACTTTTGCCTGGATCCGAGCCCGGCCCATCTGATTCGTTCAAAACAGTTGTTCTGGCCGCAGATGCAGAGTTCGAACCCGAAGAAATAAACCTCCTTTATCGGGTGGCCCGATTGGGAGTGGAAATCATGGACGCGGACGCCTTACTTCCGCAGGTAGTCGATCAGGTCAGCTCTTTCTTTTCCGCGAATAGACTGGTTATTTTGGGCCAGACGCCCCATGGACACCGTCTCCTCACCTTGGCCACCAAAACCCGCCGTCGAAAGTTACCCTTACTTAAGAGCATCGTGACCGAAATCCTGGCCGGAGGTCAGGGAGTCATCGGCCAGCGGGTCATCAGGGACGTCGGCTTTGAATCCAAGACCTGGAAACCGGATTTCCATCCGGGCCATTTCATGGCCACCCCCTTGATGGCAGGCGAACGAACCATAGGGATGATCTATCTGGACCGCGGCGGCACCAAAGAATTCACGGTTCAGGATTTGAATACCCTGGCCGCGGTTGGCTCTACCTTGGGCACGACCGTTGAAAACGCCACCCGCTACCGGACCTTATATATTGA
>JADFXK010000392.1 GCA_015233625.1 Deltaproteobacteria bacterium
GTTATCTCTTAGCCGAGATATCCGTACCTTCCCCCCCCAGGTGGCCCGGGAAGATTTCCGGCCGGTCGGCATCAAAATTGGACCAGGGGAATATTTCCTGCAGTCTTGGAGTCACGTCATGCCAAACCGACAAAAGCAACTGTTGCTGGTTGCTTGTGACTAGTTGAGGACAATCAGAAACCGGCCACGGGTGAGCAAAGACTTATAGTTATATTATACTCAAAAGTTCGGAAAAGGGGAATAATTTGATTTATAAATTTATTTTTCAACATGTTACGGCTTATGATTGGACAACTTTGATAAATTATAGTCGATGGAAACCAAAATTCAGAATTAGCCCTGCACCATCAGGTCCGTTTGTCCGGCCTGGGGCAAACTGCCGTCCGGGTTCTTCCCTCTGCCGATCGTCACCCATCTGCGGGGAGGGCTTCTCTGGTAACCGACTTTTATATCTTATTCAGGATGATAAAAAGAATATTAATTCATTCATGACACAATCTACTTGACAAACAAATAAGCGGTGATTAATAAAGAAGTTGTAGCATAAAGCTCGGCCGAAAAGCGCACCAACAGCGATTCAAGTATGACTCTTTCTCTTCTCGGATTTCGCGTTGTTATATCCCCCTATGATAAGTCTTGATAAGCTGGTTAAACGTCAACACCTTGTGGACTATGGGCATATCTACCCGGCCCCTATTTTCGGATTAGTTATCATTACTCCTGACCTGGTTAAAAAAGCATAACGCAGAGAATACAGAGTCAAGGAGAAAGCGCCGAGATCTTCTTAGAGTATTCCAAACGCCCCTTAAGAATCTCAGCGTCCTCTCTCTTTCTCTACATCCTCTGCGTTATGCTTTTGAAGTTGAACGGCAGGCTATCTTTCCAAAAGGAGATCACTTCATGTCAAATTCTAAGTACATGTTTTCCTCAGAATCAGTAACCGAAGGTCATCCTGATAAGGTGGCCGACCAAATATCCGACGCCATTCTGGATGCCATGCTCACCGATGATCCCGACGCCAGGGTGGCTTGCGAAACCTTGGTCACCACCGGTATGGCCATCGTTGCTGGTGAAATCACCACCACCACCTGGGTCGACATCCCGGCCGTAGTCCGGAACACTATCCAGGAAATCGGCTATAGCAACTCCGCCATGGGCTTCGATTGGGAAACTTGCGCCGTCATGACCAGCATCGACAAACAATCCCCAGACATTGCCATGGGGGTCCAAAAAGGTGAAGACATGGGCGCCGGCGACCAGGGCCTGATGTTCGGCTTTGCCTGTGATGAAACACCCGTACTCATGCCCATGCCCATTTACTACGCCCACTTACTGGCCCAGCGGCTAGCCCGGGTGCGGAAGAATGGTTCTTTGGGTTTCCTTCGCCCCGACGGCAAGTCCCAGGTAACCATCGAGTACCATGGCGACAAACCTGTCCGGGTGGACACCGTGGTTATTGCCGCCCAGCATTCCCCAGACGTCAAACTGAGCAAACTCCGGGAAGCCATTATCGAAGAAGTCATCAAAAAGGTCATTCCTGAGCACATGATGGACGGCGACACCAAGATCCACATCAACGCCACCGGCCGATTCGTCATCGGCGGTCCTACGGGTGATTGCGGTTTAACCGGTCGCAAAATCATCGTCGACACTTACGGCGGCCAGGGAAGCCACGGCGGCGGTTGCTTCTCCGGTAAAGACCCCAGTAAGGTCGATCGCAGCTCGTCATACATGGCCCGCTATATCGCCAAAAACATCGTCGCCTCCACCCTCGCCACCAAGTGCGAGGTTCAACTGGCTTATTCCATCGGTGTGGCTGAACCGGTATCGGTGATGGTTGACACCTTCGGCACCAACAAAATTGACAACGACAAGATCAGCAAGCTGGTCCGGGAAATATTCCCGCTGAAACCATATAATATCATCAAGCACCTTGATCTGTTGCGTCCCATATACAAGAAAACCGCTGCCTATGGTCATTTCGGCCGTGAACTTCCGGAATTCACCTGGGAAAAGATCGACATGGCCGAGGTCCTGAAGAATGCCGCGGGACTCTGTAGCTGTCGCTAATCCATTCCACTTTTCCGGGAGCAGGCTGTCATTGCCCGCCCCGGCTTTTTAATTCTCTGGCAAGGAGATAAAATGAATTACGATGTCAAAGATATTTCCCTGGCCGATCACGGCCGCCTCCGGGTGGAGTGGGCCAATCAGGCCATGCCTGTGCTAAACTTGATCAAAGATCGTTTTGCTAAGGAAAAGCCACTCAAGGGAGTAAGAATCGCCGCCTGTCTGCACGTCACCACCGAGACCGCCTGCTTAGCCGAGACTCTCCAGGCCGGTGGCGCCGAAGTCTTCGTCTGCGCGTCCAATCCCCTCAGCACCCAGGATGACGTGGCGGCCACTTTGGTCAAACATTCTCAGATCCCGGTCTTTGCCATCAAGGGTGAAGACAGCGCCACCTATTATAAACACATCCACGCCGTGCTTGACGCCAAGCCCAACATCACCATGGACGACGGCGCAGACCTGGTCTCGACCATTCATTCAGAACGCCGGGAGGTGCTGGACAGTGTCAAAGCCGGCACCGAAGAAACCACCACCGGCGTCATCAGATTGAAAAGTATGGCCGCCAACAAGGTCCTGGCCTACCCCATCGTGGCCGTCAACGATGCCAATACCAAACATTTTTTTGACAACCGCTATGGAACCGGCAAAAGTACCATAGACGGCATTATTCGGGCCACTAATCGGCTCCTGGCCGGGAGCGTTTTCGTGGTTTGTGGGTATGGCTGGTGTGGCCGCGGTGTGGCTCTGAGGGCCCACGGTATGGGCGCTAACGTGGTTATCACCGAGGTGAATCCACTCCGGGCCATAGAGGCCGTTATGGATGGTTACCGGGTTATGCCCATCGCCGACGCAGCCAAGATTGGTGATTTTTTTTGCACCCTGACCGGTGACATCAATGTCATCCGGAAAGAGCATTTCACCATGATGCACGATGGGGCGATTGTGGCTAACTCCGGTCACTTCAATGTGGAGTTGGACCTGGTTGGATTGAAAGATCTGTCCACCGCGGTGCGGACGATAAGGACCTTTGTGGAGGAATATACCATGAAGGATGGCCGCCGCATCAACGTCCTGGGTGAGGGGCGGCTGATCAACCTGGCCGCTGCAGAAGGACACCCCTCCAGCGTCATGGACATGAGCTTCGCCAATCAAGCCTTATCCGCGGAATATGTGGTCAAAGGCGACCACGTCTTGGAACATGCCGTTTATCCTGTGCCCAAGGCCATTGACGAGGAAATCGCCCGGCTAAAGCTGGCCAGTATGGGCATTTTCATCGACACCCTGACCGAAGAGCAGGTCAAATATCTGTCGTCTTGGGAGATGGGTACTTAATAGCCTATTTCCGAAGATATCTTAACCAGACCCTGGTCGCCGTTCGGCGGGCCGGGGTTTTTTTGTCGTCTGAGAGTATCGCCATATTCCGAGGGTTAGTCCCGGCCTGGCGGCACACGAGTCTGAAGAAACAAAAAACTATCGCTTTCCCGCGGCAATCTGATATAATTGCTTGCTTTAAAATCCTCTGCAACCTCAATTGAATTCTGCACACTGTCGGTTCCCTGCTCCTTAAGCAAGATGGCCGAAGAGGAACTCGCCTCTCTAACTCTCAAGGCCGAATCCCAACATCCAAAGGCTAATGTGCAGGCCACCTAATACACAACCCTAACCCGTAACTTGGAACACGCAACCCATATGGATCCAATCACGCACCTGACCGCCGGAGCCTTACTGGCGCAGTCATTAAAAAGGCTTTTTCCCGAGCGTTATTTTCTCTTCTTCCTGGTCTTGGCCGCCTGGATTCCAGACATAGATAATGTCATTGGTCTGGGCCACCCCGAATTGTTCCTGATTCATCATCGCGGGATCACCCACTCGCTGGCCGGGGGATTAGTCATAGCTGTCCTGTTGGCCGGGATCTTCCGGCTGATCATCAAGGCCTTTCCCTTCTGGTGGGGGGTGGTCACCGGTTATGCCGGCATATTGAGTCATATCTATCTGGATGTGATCACCACCTATGGGACCCAGGTTTTC
>JADFXK010000393.1 GCA_015233625.1 Deltaproteobacteria bacterium
GGCGTGGTGATGAACCTGGAAAGAGGGAACAATCTGGGCATCCCCAAGGATGACTTTTTGTTCCTGTTGGGCGATTTAGCCAAAGAAATGGAAGATGATGGGTTCCCTGGGTTCTATGTCCCGGTGGACAAAAAAGGCGCCAACATGCTGGTGACCATCAATTCCAAAGAACCTTTTGGCGAACCCGATGACATGAAGTTCTGGTGGAAGATTTTTTATGCCGCCAAAGAAGACTGGACCACCACCTCCACCGAATGGGAAGGCGTCAACTGGGGCCTTTTCTCGGGTGACGATGAGTCCATGAAAACTCAGGTAGGACGAATAGTTAAACACCTGGAGGAGCTGGAGTGTAAAACACTCTTGCTCCCCGAGTGAGGACACGCCTACTTTGCGACCAGGTTAGGTCTGCAGAATTGGTTTCCCTGGGTTTTCGAGAAGTACAACGTGGTTTCTATTTTTGAAGTGATGATGAACTATATCAAAGAAGGTCGAATTAAGGTTGACAACACCATCCACACCCATTTGACCACCTACCACGATCCGTGCAACTATGGACGGAAATCTCAAAATACGTTCGGCCAGGCTTTTTTCGAAGAGCCACGATGGGTCACCCAGCAATGCTGTCCCAATTTCGTGGAGATGTATCCCGATAGAATGAATAACTACTGCTGCGGCGCCGGCGGTGGGGCCTGGGCCATGCCCTACAAAAAGGAACGCATCTGGTACGGTCGATTCAAGGCTCAGCAGATTAAAGAAAGCGGGGCCAAGTTGGTTGTCGCCCCCTGTCACAACTGCCGCGATCAGTTGATGAAGAGCCTGGTCAAGGAATATAACCTTGACTGCGAAATTATGTACCTGTGGGAGTTGGTGTCCGAGTCCCTGATCGTCGAGCCGTGGAGTGACGAAGAGGTGGCTGCCGGACATGCCGCGCGAGATGCTCAGTATGAACGTGACGGGGTAGTATTAGACGAGGAAGAAGAAGAGGAGTAAATCGTAACTCACGATTCTCTTTCCCTGAAATATCACATACCGCCACGGTCGATGAGTTGACCAGTGAAACCAATGGCGCCCTTGTCTTGACCTGGACAGGGGCGCCGCTTCTTCACCCTTATCATGTTAGTGGTGCCATGGAAAACGAAGCCATCAATGTTGTTTTGAAGCACCTGATCAAATTGACCACGGAGATATCCCAGGGCAATTTTGAACAGGCCAATGCCGTTTTCGAATACACCCGGACAGGTAACTACCCGGCATTAGTCGAAGAATTGGCTGAATCGTTCGGGATGATGATGGTTAAGGTCGAGGCCCGGGAATTTCGATTGATGCAACTGGTTGAAGAACTAAGAACTAAGAACGTTCAACTGGAAGCCACGCTTCAAAAAGTCAAACTTCTTGAAAACATCAAAGCCCATTTGGGTAAATTCGTGCCCGAGTCGGTTAAGCGGTTGATCGAAAATGCCCCCGAATCACCAGATCTGGAAAAAAGAGACCGGGATGTGTCGGTGCTCTTTCTGGATATAGCCGGCTACACTACCTTGAGTGAAACCGTAGAATTGAAATGGATGAACTATCTTATCGAACGCTACTTCTCCAGTTTTCTCGATGACATTTACCAGAACAAGGGCGATATCAATGAAACGGCCGGCGATGGATTAATGATTATTTTTCAAGATGATGATCCGGTCCTGCACGCCTGCAACGCGGCCACTACGGCTATCGCCATTCAGCAGAAAGTCCACAAGGTCAACCAAGACTTAAAAGGCAGCAACAAACCAATCAACGTCAATATCGGCATTAATTCGGGAATAGCCTCAGTAGGTTCCACCCGATTAGAGGGCTTTACCGGAACCAGGTGGACTTACACGGCCTCCGGTATGGTGACCAATATCGCCGCCCGGATTGGAGCCTTGGCGACTGAAGGCCGGATATTTATGGGTCCCGAAACAGCGCGCCGCATTCGGGATAAGTTCTCTATTATAGAGATGGGAAAGCAGCACCTGAAAAATGTAAGTGAACACGTCTTTATCTATCAACTTGTGGTGGAATAAACAACCACTCCTCAGCGTTAGCGGCCCATCCCGCCCTCGACCGACCCGGCGTATATTTTTTCATCCTGCATCGAAACTTCTTGACAGCCGGCCTCAAATCGGATATCTTGCCATTTTGCTTCGCCGCCAATTCTTGCCCCAATTTCTCCAGCCTGATCATCAGGTTATCTTATTCGTGGGGATGTAGCTCAGTTGGGAGAGCGCCTGCTTCGCATGTAGGAGGTCGAGGGTTCGAATCCCTTCATCTCCACCACGAGTCAACCTGCACCTTTCCGTATGATTTCGCGGCAATGGCATTGATATGCTTTAACCCACCGTCTTAAAATGGTTTATTAAGTGTTATCCTGACCGCCACCCCCGTGTCTTTCAATATCTCCAATTTGCCCTTGATCTGCCTGGTCAAGCCGGTGATCAACTCCCATCCCAAAGATAAAGTGCGACTTAGATCCAGGCCGGCCGGCAGCCCCACTCCGTCATCGGCGACTATGAGTTCAAGCTGATCGACATCAAGGACCCGCAGCGAAATAGAAATTGTTCCTTTTCTGTCTCCTGGGAAGGCATGTTTCAGGCAGTTGGAGACTAACTCATTCAAAATCAGGCCAAATGGAACAGCCGTATCTATTCCGAGATTAATGGCCTCTACCTTCGTCTCTATCCGGACTTTTCCGGGGATTGTCCCATAGGATATAAACGCGGTGCCGACTAAGTCGTCAATGTAATCCTTCAGGTCGATTCCAGCTAGGTTAGGTGCTCGACATAGTTTTTCGTGGACCGAGGCCATGGTTTTGATCCGGTTGCGGCATTCCCCCAGGTGGGATGTGACGTGAGCATCTTTGGAATATTCGCTCTGGAGATTGAGCAATCCAATTATGATCTGGAGGTTGTTCTTGACCCGATGGTGGATCTCCCGAAGCATGACTTCTTTTTCTTTGAGAGAGGCTTTAATTATCTCTTCGGCCCGCTTCCGTTCGGTGATGTCCTGGCAGAAGGCGATGTACCGGTCATTGGTGAGACCCGCCGCGTTCAATATGACAAAAATTGAACTTTCGTCCCGGCGTCTCAACTCAACTTCTTCCATTATTCTTCCATCCTTCTGAAGATCTGTGAATCGACTCCGGAGCCGGTCACCCTCCCCGGAGGCCAGGAGATCCAGAATCGTCATATTCAACAACTCCTCCGGAGAATATCCGGTCAGGCGGCCAGCGGCTTGATTAACCTCCAGAAAACGGCCTTGTCCGTCGGTGACGAATATCGCGGTCGGAGACTCATCGATGTAGGCCCGGTATTTTTTTTCACTCTCTTCAATATCCTTCCGGCTCTCCTCCAACTGATTTATTTTCTTCAAAAGTTTTCGTGTCAGAGCCTCGAGGTGCATCTGGTCCAATTCTTCCGGTTCGATCTTGGTGCTCTCGGGCACGGCCAATGTCTTACCTTTGTCTTCCTCCAGTATTTTCAGGATGATCAACAAGAAGTCTTGTAATTCCATTGGCTTGACTATGAATCTGGATGCCCCGAGACTCATGGCCAGTTTTTCGTCATCTCTTTCACAGTAGGTGGCTGAATAAAAGACAAAGGGGATTGTTTTCAGCCGCTCATCCTCTTTGATCTGGCGACAAAGCATGAAGCCGTCCATCTCCGGCATTAAGATATCTGAAATGATCATGTCGGGCGGCGAATGTCTGGCCAGAGCCAACGCCTGAGTCCCGGTAGCGGCGCTCTCGACGCCATACCCTTGGGCCTTTAACGCCCTTTCCAGGTAGATCCGGGAGTTGTCTTCGTCGTCAACAATAAGTATTTTCACGGTGTCACCCCCAGTATTTTGCGAATCTGGTCGATCACCCGGGTCGGGTCGATCGGCTTTTCGATATATCCGGTGCAACCGGCCCTCATAATCTTCTCTCGATCGCCGGTCATGGCATAAGAGGTCATGGCAATAACCGGGATGTATTTCCCGGCCTCGGAAGCACGCAATTGCTTCAGCACCTCGATCCCGTCGATGTCCGGCAACTGGATGTCCAGGATGATGAAATCAGGCCCTTGCTGAA
>JADFXK010000394.1 GCA_015233625.1 Deltaproteobacteria bacterium
ATATTGAATTATCCCGGAAATTGAGTTATCTTGCCGCGATAATCTCGACCCTAAACCAAGGGATAAACCATGGATAAAAAACCATACCCCCCGCCGCGCGTGATTGATCTCAGCCTCGAAGCCGTGACCGGCATCGGAGCCAGCGCCTGCAACAATGGAGATAACCAAGCCAGCGCTAGCTGCAACCCCTTTGGCGTTGGCGCCGGCGCCGGCGGTTGCAATTTCGGAGCCGCGGCCGGAGGGTCGTGTGCGTCGCAGGGTAACCTTCCCAGCTTCTCCGGCACATGCTGCCTTAGCGGCGGCTTGGACACCAAATGCTGTGGCACCGGCGGAACCACTTCAGGTTGCAATAGCGGAACGAGCGCTGTTTACGCTATCTTTTGTATCACAGGCAGCAGCCCCGCTTGTAACTCCGGGAGCGCTGACGCCCATTGGTGCAATTATGGACCCTCACAGGCGGCGAGTTCTTGATCGTCCGGCTGAGACGTAACCTGATGGATAATATCTGCGAAGGTGCCTTCACCATCGCCCCGGATAAAATCATCACCACGTTCAACCGGGTGGCGGAAGAGATCGCCGGCATTCCCCATGCAGATCAAGAACCCTTCCGGAGATGACAGCGGCGGCAGAATAGGTGAATTTTCCTTCCTTTATTTGGCCCGAGCTTGACCGCCGAGGCGCTGAATAAAGGAAAGAAATTGAAATAGGCCGGGAGCGAATATCCTGGCCTATTTTGTTCTACCCTTCGTTGATAACTGGAGATGTGTTATACACAAACCGTTTCAGGTCATAATACATGATGCGAGTTTTTTCGTCACCGTCGTCATCTCGAAGAAATTCAAAGTCGTTTTTTTGGTAGAACTTTATCGTAGGGGAGTTGTTATATGCGTCCACGGTTATGAAACGGCAACCGGTCCTGTTGTTCGTTGTGAAAAGTTCCTTAATGATATTTATTAGTTCTGACCCTATCCCGACGTTCTGACAATATGCTGCGACACCTAATCTGGCAATTTTAACGGCAGGGTATTGGGAGTAATATCGAACACGATTACAAATCACCCGTTTCTGCCGGTTGGTTTCTAATGCCAGGCAATCATTTGCAAGGCTTACGAACGCAACAAGTTGAGCATCAGAGATCGAGCGGAATTCATAAGTTTCAACGATAAGCTCATTCCGATGCAGTTCTGCATCATTCCTGATGAAATCATTTAAATCTGGATCAGCACAATCGAAGTTGCTAAAGATTGAGAAGTCTTTAACCTTTCCGAAAGACCAGCCATCAGTTTCTATTTTGTTCCGATTCCAGGATAGCATGAGCCTTAATCAACTCCAGAGCTTTCTTAAGTTTTTCCGAAACATCTCTTCGATGGGTGGGATGCTTCAAGCCTTCCTCAATTCTATCATGGAATCTTTCCCATTCGTCTTCTGTAAATTGTGGCGTGGGGGCAATCGGTAGGGCCATTTGGAAATCTCCTTTCATTTAGTCTTGCTTTGTGCTAAGTTGCCTTACTTTAGATATTATGGACTGCTTGTTGATTCTTGTCAACGGCTATTTCTTGACCGGTTGAACCACCTTGTATTGCTGCGGCTTCAACAACCCGGCGCTGAGTTCGGCGGCTTGTGGACCCTTTGGAGCTCAATTTAGAAGCATCGGGCCCCCGGCCCCGGTATATGCCAACTTAATCAAATAATCCGGCAGCCCCGACCTGGGGATATGCCCGCCAAGATGACACACGATAACCGATGGAGATATTATGCTGAGAAAGAGGGCCACGGCCCCGTTTGACCTTCCTGATGATGACCTTCTTGTGGCCAAGAAGCGCAGCGGCATGGGATACTATATCTTGTTTAAGAGAATGATCGACCTGCTATTGGCGGCCATATTATTGCTTCTTCTGGGGCCCCTATTCGGGCTCATTGGCCTGGCCATAAAGCTCGATTCCGCCGGCCCGGTTTTCTTTGCCCATGAACGGGTGGGTAAAAACGGCCGGTTATTTAGGATGTACAAATTTCGGTCTATGCACCCCGCTGCCGACCCTTACGCCGTCAGTCCCCTTAGTCAGGAGGATCCTCGGATCACTGGCGTGGGCAAAATCATCAGAAGGCTTTGTTTGGATGAATTACCCCAACTCTTCAATGTCTTAAGGGGTGATATGGCCATTGTCGGGCCGCGGCCGGAGATGCCGTTCATCGTGGCCGAATATAATAAGATCCATATGGAAAGGCTTAGGGTCTTACCGGGGATGACCGGATTATGGCAAATACATGGAGACCGCAGCCAGGCCATCCATGAAGATATCGATTATGACCTGGATTATATCCAAAGAATGTCTTTATTCCTCGATGCGACCATCCTCGCAAGAACAATGCTGTTTGTCCTGATGGCAATTATTCCTGAAAAAGAGGAATCCACGCACTTCGATTGAGGTCATTCACGTTTATTATTTTCTAGTTCAACATTGAAGATTAATTAAATCAAAATAAACAAGTTGCACCAGGAGGATTCCCATGCCCACCGCAATTGTCACCCCCCGACCCAAACCCATGATCGTCTTGCGCGAAGAATTTGACGACTGGGCTCTGCTGTTCAATCCGGACACCGGCAAGGCGGTGGGGCTGCCCCCGACCGCGGTGACCATCTGGAAATGCCTCACCACCGGTAAAGACTACGCCGCGGTGGCGGCCGCCATCACTGCCGAGTATGAACCGTTGCCTGAAGATTTAGGGAAAGACATCAGCTCTTTTTTTGAAGACCTGGTTCGGCTGGGATACGCCGAATATCCGGCCTAAGGAGTCATTAAATGGCAGAAAATCGCCAACTAATGAAGACGCCCAAAAGCGTCGACATTGACATTACCTCCCGGTGCAACCTTCGCTGCAAATATTGCTACCATCGGACCAGCCCCGCCGATACCGGGAATGAACTACCCACCCCGGAATGGCTGGAATTTTTCCGGGAACTGGCTGAATGCGCCGTCATGGACGTGACCATCGCCGGCGGGGAGCCGTTCATCAGAGACGATCTGCCGGAGCTGGTCGACAGCATCGTGGCTAATCGGATGCGATTCTCCATCCTGTCCAACGGCGGGTTGATCAAACCTGAGGTGGCCAAACATCTGGCCGCGACCGGCCGATGCAACCACGTCCAGATCTCGGTGGATGGGTCTCGTCCGGAGATCCATGACCGGTTTCGTGGCGCCGGCGCATTTGAAGGAGCCATGCGCGGCCTCCGCATACTACAAGAAGCCGGGGTCCATGTCACCTCCCGGGTGACTATCCATAAGTACAACATCGCCGACCTGGAGAATATCGCCCTACTGCTGTTGGATCAAATCGGGATGGGCTCTTTTTCCACCAATAGCGCCAGCTATCAGGGTTTGGCCAGGACCCATGACGACGTCTTGCTGTCTCCGGCCGAACAATGTGACGCCATGGTCAAAATTCTGGACCTGGCCAAACGTTACCAGGGCCGGATCACCTCCTCCGCCGGCCCGCTTTCCCAGGCCAAAAATTACCAGGAGATGGAACAGGCCAGGCTGGCCGGACGGGGCATTCCCGGCCGCGGCTTCTTGACCGGGTGCGGGTGCATGTGGTCGAAACTGGCTGTCAGGCCGGACGGGACTTATGTCCCCTGCGGGATGCTATCCCATATCGCCCTGGGCCGAATCAACCAGGACCGGCTGATAGATATCTGGCAAAATCATCCCGACTTCCTCCGGCTCCGGGCGCGGTACAAAATTCCGCTGTCCAATTTTCCGGAGTGCGCCGACTGTGCCTATCAAATGACCTGCACCGGCAACTGCCCAGCCGGCGGATACGCCCGGACCGGGGAGGTTTACGCCCCTAATCCGGATGATTGTTTGAAACGGTTTTTAGCCGACGACGGCCGGTTTTTCGCCGTTCCTTAAGGTGGATTATTCTGTTACCGATTGAAAGGACGTATCTTACTGATGACATGCATTGAACCTAAACTGCCCGATGAAAACCCGACCCAACCGGAAAAGACTGAACCGCAGCCCCAGGCGCGGTCCTTCCCGCTGGGGACTTTATATTTTTACCTGACCGGGGACTGCAACATGGCCGG
>JADFXK010000395.1 GCA_015233625.1 Deltaproteobacteria bacterium
GCAAGACATCCCTAAAGCCACATCCACCAACGAAAAGATGAAAATACTCTTCATGATGCCCAACCAGGGGATAATCAAAAACCCGGCCAAAAAAGGACCCAGGCAGGAGCCCAGAGAGTTGGCTCCATAGACCTGACCCACCCGAGCCCCGACCAAATCAACCCGGTCGGTGTACAGCTTAATCGCCAACGGCAGGAGTAACCCCATGGCAAAGGTGGAGACAAAAATAAAGATGAAGACCAGCAGGAATTCATTCACATAGGTCATCACCGGACCCACTCCGAGCCAAGCCCTGAGGCTGTTCTTGATGACTACGATTCGGCCGCTGCACAAGATCAGGACCAGCAGGTTTAACCCGGCCACGATCTTGGCCGCGCCCAGCCACAGGCCGTCCCATGGCCCCGGCCGGCTCAAGTATCGGGTGAACATAAAGCAGTCTCAACAGGCTTATGTGTGTATCTTGTTGGAGCATAAGAGCTATCAGGACAAACTCGTTGCGCTTCAACTGTTGAGATACATGACTCAGATGTGGGTCTATATCGTTTCCCGGCAACCGGTCGGTGAATTTTTACCGGTCATCATCCCGCTGGTCTTTTATCATGAAACTACAACTTGGGCCGGATCAACCAGGTTTAGCAACCTATTTGAAAATACACCTGAATTGATTAGGTATCTGCCTGATTTCGACTATCTTCTTTTAGATTTGTCCACTATGCCGGATGGAGATATCAAAGGAGATGTCAAGACCAGGATGACCCTGTTACTCCAAAAACATATCAACGATCCTGATTTGGTTTCCAAATTAGCGGATGTGGCTATTCTTTACCATGAAATCTCAGCAGATCCTAATCAGATTGAATTCCTTCAGGCTATGGCTCAGTATCTAATTTTCACAGATAAATTAACAAAGGAAGAGATATCGGCCTTTTTGGACCGGGCGACATCAGGTAAAGGAGGAGAGATCATGCCTACCGTCGTAGAAGAATATATTCAAGAAGGATACCAGAAGGGTATTCATGATGGCGTCTTGGTTAAGGCTCGGGAAGACATTATTGAGGGCATTGAAATTCGATTCGGTCAGATCCCTTCTGAAATCATTGAATCCATAGATCAGTTATCGGATACTATGGTTTTGAAGTCATTGCTTAAACAGGCTTTTATCTCAAAGAGTCTGGACGAATTCATTCAAGCGTTAAAGAAATCCAAGAACTAATTGCCCATCTCTATCCGGATGCATCACTAACCGAGCTTCAGCCGGATACATGATTAGCCGCGACCCGCCTACCGGGCCAAGAAATTGTGGTGTGGGGTGGGTCATTTTTTCGGTTACCCAAAAGACCCTTGTTGAGTTACCCGACCATGCTCAACCGCAGTATCTTACTGCCCCGGCGTCTCTTTCTTGATCCCACCCCATCTAAATTATAACCCAAGGCCGAAACATCCGAACAAGTCTGCATGTGGTATCCCCCACCTAAAAACACAATGGCCAGGTCCCGGCCACAGATGAATTCCCGATAGTAATTTTCTGGCTTCTCTCTTCATTTGTGTTGACACAATCAAAACAGGGCCATAGAATGCGGCATGGCATAAGGGGGCAACACTATACGAAAGATGTTGTTGCGGACTATTTAGATACCCTTTATCTTGGCGTTTTCTCACCAACTCTTGAGGGGATAATCCCATAAGGCCGTTGGTTGGAAGTCAATGTCATTAACTTAAGGATTCTGAGCGTATTTTTAACCATGTCCCCAGGGTGGCGCTTCGCTGACCCTGGGCTAGATTGGGTAACCCCTCCGGGGTATTAGGATGGTGGCCCAACTTAAGGTGTTCTTAGCTCCGGCAATGGATTTTCAAGGCAAATCAACTCGTTCCGGTTGACGAAGCCCATTTCCCCGAAGGGGAAAAACATTCTAGCCCAGGGTCAGCGAAGCGCCACCCTGGGTGATGTGAAAATCAAGCCGGGAATCTTAAGTTAATGACATTGGGTTGCGTGTTACTCGTTCCTGGTCCAACGGTCTATTTTTCCGTAATTGTTTCCGTTATCTCGTACCCGAAATGACGGGCGGAAGTGGACACCATAGCCAGGATCTCATCTCCGGGAATCAATTTAACCACCGAGACCGCCTCACCGCCGGGGCGGACCAGCCGAATGGTTTCGGCATTCTGGAGGATGGTGGCCAGGCGACCATTGGGGCCGGTAACCTCGACCAGGAGTAAGGGACGCCGTTCCACCTTGACCCGGCCAACCACTACCGGGTGCATTTTTCCCTCGGCATTGACCATCATGACTTCATCCCCGGCCTTCAACTCGGACAGATACCGGGTCCGGCCTTGAGGGCACAGAATATAAGAATGCACCGGTCCCGCGTTGACCCGGAACGGCCGCGGGGCCACGTACGGGTTCTCCAGGCTTTCGGCATGGACCAAAAACAACCCCTGGCTGCTATTCCCGACCAGCATCCCTTCGGCCGGGCCCATAAGAGAGCAGGTATCCACGCAGACCCGGTCACCCATGGCCAACGGCTTGACATTAGTCACCGTTACCGGGACCAAGTCCACGATCGACCGGCCGCCTTTCAACTCCGTCATCAGGGTCTTGAGTTGCCTGGGGTCCGGCTGGTTGAGGATCAGACCGTCAACCCCTTTCTCCAAAATGCCCATGGCCGTCCGGGCCTCGTCCAGGTTGCTGACCTCCACCCAGATATTCCCGGCCTTGGCCACCAGGTTTTCCAGGGGGATGATGGTCCAGTCGGTGGTCTTAACCACGACCTTGGCATTCCGGCTGAGTTTGGCGATTTCTTCCTCGTCGGCCCCGGACCTGATTTCAAAAGCCAGGACATCCACGCCCCATTTCAGGTCGCCATCCGGGGCCACCGTGGTGATAACGCCTAACTCCTTGACCTCCTTGGTCTTACCTTCAGGAACCACCACGGCGTCTGCGCCGGACTCCAGGGCCGTGGTCACCAGTTCTTTATTCCATGGATCAACTTTTACCCAAATCTGCTTCATCTTAAAAAACCTTTCTTCATCATTGGATTGCAGGGCGTCATGCCCTGGGTATTAGTGTTTCAGTTTACGATCATATCACATTGGCCAGGAAGGGCAAGCCCAGGGCCTGACGTTTGGCTTCGATATGCTTCCGGATCAGGACGGCGGACTTTTCCGGATCCGGTTCCACGGCAAAAACGGCCCCGACCAGATCATTTAAGCCCTGGGTCAGCAGGTTGACGATATTCATGCTCCCGGTAATGGGCGGCATGGGGCCCAGGACGGTATAGACCCCGGAAGCCACAAAATAAACTCCGATGGTGGCCGCTTTTTCGGAATACCATTCCGGCGCCGCTCCGGCCACGGGGAGATCGCTGATATCCACGCCCAAGGCATTGGCCAGGGCCGAGACCAGGACCAGGATGCGGACATTATCCACGCAACTGCCCACATGCAGAACGGGCGGAATACCCAGGGCACCGCAGATTTCTTTCAGCCCCGGTCCGGCATAATTTATGGCCTCGGCCACCTTGAAGCCGGCTTTGGCATTGGCCACCGCGGCGCATCCCGTATCGAGGACCAGGATATCGTTTTCAATCAACTGCCGGGTCAGGGTAACATGCCCGTAGTCCTGCTTAATCTTGGGATTATTGCAGCCGACCACCCCGGCCGCACCTCTGATTTTGCCGGCCTTGATGGCCTCGATCAGGGGCTGGGGAGTACCGCCTAAGGCGCCGATAATGGTCTCGATGGAGAAACCGCCAATGGCATTCACTGGTTCCACTGGGATGTAGACCTGGCCGCGGCGGCCGAAATTATCAATAGCTTCTTTTACCACTGTCCGGGCCATGTCCGCGGCATTATCCGGATGGAACTCCCGGTGCTCCATGCCGGGGAAGTGCGCCTTGTCACTGGTGCTGATCATTTTGGTATGGTAGCAGGCCGCGACCTTGCCCAGGGACGGCATGATGCACTGGTAATCCACGATCATCATGTCCACTGCGCCGGTGGCCAGGACCAGTTCGGTGGTCAGATGGTTTCCGGCCATGGGTACGCCGTGCCGCATCAAAAGCTCATTACCGGTGCAG
>JADFXK010000396.1 GCA_015233625.1 Deltaproteobacteria bacterium
TCACTTCGACCGATTGGCTGATTGTTTCAATGATCTCTGAGACTTTTTTGATGACTTCGACGGCTTCATTGGTGTTGAACTGAACACCCTCAATTTTATTGGCGATATCTTCTGCCGCCTGGGCGCTTTGGCTGGCCAATTCTTTGATCTCATTAGCCACGACGGCAAAACCTTTGCCCGCCTCACCTGCCGACGCGGCTTCGATGGTGGCGTTAAGAGCCAGCAAATTGGTTTGTTCGGCGATACGTTTGATCACCTCGGTAACTTTGCCGATGGCCCTGGCCGCGGTGCCCAGCGTATTCATCGTCTCCGTCGCTGTGGCGGACATCTGAGTCGCTTGATAAGCCACCTTGGCCCCGGCATCGGCGTTCCTGGCGATTTCGTCTATGGACACAGTTACCTCTTCCACCGCGCTGGCCACTGTATTCATGCTTTGGGACATTTGTTCAGCGGCTGAGGACACGGTGGAGATGTTGACGCTCATCTCTTCCGCGGCTGAAGCCATGGTATTGATGTTGGTTGACATTTGCTCTGAGGCGCCGGCCACATTGGAAGACTGGGCGGACATCTGATCGGAATTGGCCACTAAGGCGGATGCCACTGTAGACAGCTCTTCAGATTGTGATGCCAATGATTTGGCATTCTCCTGGATATCGAGCATGACAATCGAAAGCTGGTCATTGGACCGATCCAGGGATCTGGCCAAATCGCCGATTTCGTCTTTTGCGTTCATCGTGAGACGTCGGGTCAAATCCCCTTCGGCCATGGCATCGGCGACCACCACGGCTTTGCTTAAGGGCCGAGTGATGCTGCGGGTCATGACAAAGGCCAGAATAATGCCAAAGATCATCGTCGCGGCAAACATCGATACCGAGATGTATTTTGCCGTTGTCTTCTCGTTTTTGGCTTTATTGACAAAAGCCTCGGCTTTGTTGAGGGCAAAGTCTATAAATCCTTGGATAGCATTGTCTATTCTATCCTGAAGGGCGGTGGATTCGGTTATATCCACTGGTCCAATTTTCTTTTCCTGGTCGTACTTGATCTGAGAAACGATTTCTTCCCGAATTCTCCTCCAACCTTCGAATAAACTGCGGATTTCTTGAACCTTGGTTTTATCACCTAAGAATCGTTCATGCATGATATCAAAATATTTAATCACTTCTTTTTCATTCTGGTCTATCCCGGCCATAATTTTGTCGACATCGGACTTAGTCGCGGCGTTGGGGAGATATTCCATGTCGTTCTGCATTCTCTTAACGGCAATACGGACCTTCAGGGAGGTGGTGGACATGGTATAAGGGTGGTTGTACAGTTTGGTCGTTTGGTCCGCCAGGACTTCCATTTGGATCAGGGAAAAAACGCCCAACGCCGCCACGAAAAGGATTACTAGGCCGAAACAGACTCCCAACCGCGTCCCTATTTTTAGGTTTCTCAGATGCATTGTCCTCTCCCTTGTTAAGAAGTTACAATAACTTCATGCCTTAGCCAGGAATCAACCGATTAGGCCGCTTTGTTTGGCCGCGACCTCGGCCATCTCCCCAAAGTTAATTAAGTATAAGGCAACACGATCGTTAGAACAAGAAAAATACGATAGACTTCGTCCCAACGGCAAAATTGCCGACGGCCGGTGGTTGGCCGGAGCAAAATCGCCACGACAATGTTTTCCGGTGCCTGCCGAGAAGAAAATGAAAAACTAGATTGCCTTGCCCGACTAACTATGTTAATAAATTTGATCCGGCTGATGCGACCCGAACTGGAATCGTTTTTCTGAATCCTGGTTCAGTTAAAGTTTGTTACCATCCGGCAGACCGGCACCACCTGGTCATACCGGCCGAATTAGTCATATAGAGAGAAGATTATGGACATAAAATACGATCCCGCGGCCATTGAAGAAAAGTGGCAGACCTATTGGGAAGAAAAGAAACTGTTCCAGGTAACCGAGGACCCATCCCGGAAGAAATATTACCTGCTAGAGATGTTTCCCTATCCCTCCGGACGGATCCACATGGGTCATGTCCGGAACTACACGATTGGTGATGTGGTCGCCCGATACAAACGAATGCGCGGTTATAACGTTCTCCATCCTATGGGCTGGGACGCCTTTGGGATGCCGGCGGAAAACGCGGCTATCGCCAAAAAAGTTCATCCGGCCAAATGGACCTATGAAAACATTGATTACATGCGTAGCCAGTTAAAAAAAATGGGCTTTAGCTATGACTGGGATCGGGAACTGGCCACCTGCGACGTAGATTATTATAAATGGGAACAACTTTTTTTCTTGCGAATGTACGAAAAAGGCCTGGTTTATCAAAAGGAGGCCACGGTCAATTGGTGTCCCGGCTGTCAAACCGTGTTGGCCAATGAGCAGGTGGAGGCGGGACTATGCTGGCGGTGTAGTTCCGAGGTGACCACCCGGGAGATGCCGGGGTGGTTTCTAAAAATAACCGCTTATGCTGAGGAGCTGCTGGAATATTGTGACCGGTTGCCCGGATGGCCGGAGCGGGTCATGACCATGCAGAAAAACTGGATCGGAAAAAGCTACGGCGCCAATATCGAGTTTCAATTGGAGAACTCCACCGAACAGATTAAGGTGTTCACCACCCGGCCAGATACCGTCTTTGGCGCCACTTTCATGACGCTGGCTCCTGAACACCCTTTAGCCGTAAAGCTATCTCGCGGCACCCCGCAGGAAAAAATCGTAGATGAATTTGTGCAACGAGTTCGCAAACAAGATATGATTGCCCGGACCGCCGATGACACGGAAAAGGAAGGCGTCTTCACCGGAGGCTATTGCCTTAACCCGGTCACCGGCGCCCGGGTGCCCATTTTTGTAGGCAACTTCGTGCTCATGGAATATGGCACCGGAGCGGTTATGGCCGTACCCACCCATGACCAACGCGACTTTGAATTCGCCCATAAATATGGCCTGCCGTTGATTGTGGTCGTGCAACCCCCAGAGGGCGGCCTGGCCCCCGAGACCATGACCGCGGCTTATGTCAATCCCGGAATCATGGTCAACTCCGGCCAATTCAATGGGATGGACAACGAACAAGCGAAACGGGCCATCGCCGACTATCTGGCTTCTCAACAAAAAGGCGCCCTGGCCGTGACTTACCGGCTGCGTGACTGGGGTATCTCCCGGCAACGTTATTGGGGCAACCCCATTCCCATGATCCATTGCCCCGCCTGCGGCATTGTGCCGGTTCCGGAAAAGGATCTTCCGGTCATCCTCCCCTTGGATGCGGAGATCCCGGAAAGCGGAGAATCGCCGTTGCCCCGGTTGGAGTCATTCACCAACACTCCCTGCCCCAAATGCGCCGGCCTGGCTCGCCGCGAAACAGATACCATGGACACTTTTATGGAATCCTCCTGGTATTTTGATCGGTATGCTTGTCCCGATTGCAATACGGCGCCACTAGATCCAGCCAAGGTCAAGTACTGGCTTCCAGTCGATCAATATATCGGGGGCATTGAACACGCCATTCTACATTTGCTATACTCCCGGTTCTTCACCAAGGTCCTGAGAGACATGGGTATGTTGGACCACGACGAACCCTTCACTAACCTGCTGACCCAGGGCATGGTCATCAAAGATGGGTCCAAGATGTCTAAGTCTAAGGGAAACGTGGTTGATCCCGATGACCTGCTCACCCGTTACGGGGCCGATACCGTCCGGTTGTTCAGCTTGTTCGCCTCCCCACCGGAGCGGGACCTGGACTGGTCCGACCAGGGCGTGGATGGTGCCTACCGCTTTGTCAACCGGCTCTGGCGCCTGTTCTTCGACCACCCCGACATGATTAAGGTTGCCCCGGCCCAATATGATCCCAGCCAACTAACGCCGGAATTAAAACGCCTGGATCGGAAGATTCACCAAACCATCAGAAAAGTCACTGATGATATCGACAAAAAATTCCACTTTAACACCGCCATCGCCGCCTGTATGGAGCTGTTTAACCTCACCGCCGGATTGTCCCCTGTCGTGCCTGTCGGTGATCCCGACCGGGGGGTCATAAAAATGGCCATCGATACGCTGATTGTCCTGTTATCCCCGATGA
>JADFXK010000397.1 GCA_015233625.1 Deltaproteobacteria bacterium
CAAAAACGACTTCCGTGACCGGGACCCGCCCGAGGGAAAAAGGGCCGCATGACGCGCCGGACCACCTGGTACTCGGCCTGGCCGGTCACCTGAAGATTCGTCCAGGTCGAAACGCGGTAAACCAACGGGCCCGCGTTGCCTGGGTAATTTAAAGTTTTTATATATTGGGCAAGGAAAACAAAAATGAAGAGAAACCCTGACATCGTCGAGCTTCACCGTATTTATGGCGTAACCGGTCTGGTTAATTGGCAGGAACACAGAAACGAATTTTCAAAAACGTTCAAGGTGTAAGCAACGTCTTTAGATTCATTATATGAACCGGAAGGATATGTCAAGTAATAAATCCTACCGGGAGATGATAAATTGTTAGTCTGTAATTAACGATTATTCCATTGAAAACAAGGCAGTCCGGACTTTTCCGATTATCTTTTCTTAGGCCGTTCCTTGGGCGCTTCCGGCTTGGCTGTCGCGGCCGGAGACGTCGATTGATCCGACGACGCATCCAGCCCTGTCGGCGTCTGGACAAAACCTTTTAAGTTTAAGTAAATGTTATCTTTAATCCACTTGGTGTCCCACCACTCCTTTGGGTTTACAAACGTTGAGCCGACCATCATCCCGTAGTGGAGGTGATCTCCGCCGGCCAAACCAGTGCTCCCGGTGACCGCAATTTGAGTGCCTCGGGTCACTCTATCACCTTTATTGACGTCGATTCGGCTGAGGTGAGAGTACGAGCTAAACAAGCTCATTCCGTGATCGATGATTACGGTCTGCCCATATATCCCCAAATCGCCAGTAAATACTACTATTCCGTTATTTCCGGCCTCGACCGGCGAGTTAGCTAACGAGGCCAGGTCCTGCCCCAGATGAACTTGCTGGTCGATGACCTGCCCATTATAAAAATACGTCCGGGAATCGGCAAAAAGGGCTTTCGGGTCCGACCTTTTCATCCTAAGAAAAGTGCCTTCCCAAAGCATCTGGGGATATGAGGTGGCACACACCTTTTCTATCCGGTCATTGCTTTCTTTACGCAGGTCTTTGTTGATCCAGAGGAATGTCTTGATTGGGTCATTAGTCGGGGCACCCTTCAAGTCTTGAAAGTTGTTGATGACGTTATTAATGAATTTCTCCGAGACGGTGACTTTGTCTTGGCGGAAGTGGACCTTAAAAATTTTATGCCAGAAACTCGCCTTGGCCTCATTGCCGGCATAATCTTGAGCGATTACAAACATTTGTTCATTATCCGCGGCATTGTAGGGCAAGGCGAAAAAGGCAGCAAAGGTCTTAATCTTGGGTTCGACCGGGGCCGAAGATGAGCCAATCGCCTTTTTAATGCTATTGGAGCTTTCGGTTTGGGCTGGTTCGCCATCGGCCTTGCCCTGTTTGCTCGCGTCCGCATCCTTTTTCAAAGATGCCTCGGTCTTTGGACCGGCGTCCGCTGGTGAAGCTGTCGTGGCGGCCTTCCTGGCGGTTTCTTTGGCTTTTAAGTAAACTATGGAATATCCTTGAAAGAATAGTTGCCCCACCATTACTCCGGTCTTGGCCGGATCCCCCGTGACCTGATACACGACCAGGCCGGCGCCGCCTTTATTGACATAATGGCTGGGGCTAAGCACGGTAATCACCGGCGGCTTGGTCACGACGACAACCGGTTGCACGATTTCGGTGAGATTACCTTTAAAGCCGCCTCGCCAGGAATGATCCGTGGCCGCGGTGATAAGTTCCGCCGGTCCGGCTTCGAATCCTTTTTCCACCGAGTTGATTTTAAAGGTCACCTCTTTATCGTAGACTTCAGATCCCCTGAAAAAACCCTTGCTTGGAAAATTTTCATGAAAGAATATTTCTTCTTTCTTTCCCTGTCGCAAGGTCACTTTGATTTCCTTAAGACCGCTCTTTTGGCCCACCACCTTAAGGGTCACGGGTGAAGAACGACCGACGTGACTCATATCCTTAGAAAACGTTATAGTCGGTTTGGCTGAGGAAAATTTGACCACGATTACCATGACCAAGGCGGCAATTGCCAGGAGGACTAACCCGGGAAGGATGAAAAAGGCTCGCTTACTCATAATTATGTCTCTACCACAAAATAGTTCTTTGTTCCAAATATGCTGATCCGATTGACACAGGCCGTCTCCAACGACGCCTGTAAGGAACATAGCAAGTCTGACTCCATTAAGCAACCCCCTTTTACAGAAACAGACAATTCTGTACCGCCGCCCAAGACAATTTCAGTTGCTGGTTACTGATTCCTCGCCTCTTATCGCCGTCTTCCTTGAACAAGTAACGCCTAACCAGCACCCAGTAACGGCCACCAGAAAGAGAAGCGGGTTTTTCTTGACGCTGAACCTCAATCAGGTGTATCTAGTTGGTCTGTTACCAGTGGTCAACCGCGGTCATGATCAGGCGCCCGGCCTGATGGATCATCTATCATCCAACTATTCCGAGGACGATCATCATGGGGATCTTAGACAGGCTGTTGTCGGCCAGGGGATCAAAGACCGCTTTGACCAAAATAGATCAGCCGAAATCTTTTCTTGTTTTTATGGACGAGGCGGTCATAGAAATAGATGAACTCATAAAACAAAACGACAACTGGTATCATGAATTGCCCTATCGTGGAGCAGTCAGCCGAGATCGGGCCAGAGAAATTGAGATCGAAAAAAGGGCCATCTGGAGGCGGGTCATCTACGACGCCAAAAGAACGCATTTAAAAGGGCTAAAATGGGAGACATCCGGGGATAATAAGGTCTGCGAATTCTGCCGCCAACGCGAGGGTGAGGAATTCCTGACCGACAGATTCGACGAATTGAATTCGATTATTTGTCACATTGGGTGCCGATGCAATTTGATCCCCATCAGATGACCGACCGATGGCGGCAGCCGGAACGGAGGGACTATGGTCAATTTGGACAACGTTGATATTAACGATCTGGAGTCTGTCAGGCAAGCCATTGACGACGCGGATTATGCCCGACTCTTGGGCATGACGATCACGGAACTAAAAAAAGGATTCGCCCGAGTCGAATGCCGCATCGAGGCCAGGCACCAGAATCTCTATCAAGCCACCCATGGGGGAGCCATCTTTTCCATCGCCGATCACGCCTGTTCTGCGGCCGGCAATTCCCTCGGTCGGAATGCCGTAATGATTCAATCCGGCATCACCTTCTTCGCCAATCCTCGTCTTAATGAAACCGTGATCGCCGAAGCCGAAATTCTTCACTCCGGCCGCCGTACCGCCTATATGGATATCCTTGTCCGCACCGAGTCCGGGAAGAACATCGCCAAATGCCAGGCTGTGGTTTATTTTATTTGAGATAAATCTAGCACCAAGATCCTTTGGGTATTCACTGGGCCAGGTCCGCTTCAGTCGGATGAACCGAAATTATTTTCTGGTCCGACCCAGGGCGTCGGCCATGATCATGGCATCAAGAACTTTTTCCGGGGTGATATCTCCAGCTTCGTGGTGAATAGACTGTCCAGGGGCGCACGCTTTCTCGGCGGCCTTCATGAGCCTAACTCTGTCGGTTTGCTGAAGCCCGATATCAGCCAAGGTCGTGGGCAAGCCTACGTTCTCACAAAAGGAATACACCCGTTCGACCTCTTCAGGTAACGCGGCGGTAAGGTGGAGTCCGGTCAAAACCCCAAAGGCAACTTTTTCGCCGTGATAATAGGAATGAGTTTCGTTAAGGGCAGTCAGTCCGTTATGAATGGCATGAGCCGCGGCCAGGCCACTGCTCTCAAATCCGATGCCACTAAGCAATATGTTCGCCTCGGCAATAGAATTCAACGCCGGCGTAACGACGTGCGCGTCATTCGCGATCTTGGCCGAAACACCATTATTCAATAACGTTTCGTAGCAAAGTCTGGCCAGATGCAGTCCCGTCATGAGGCTCAACCCACCACATTCGTTCGTAGATTGGGTCCGCTCACAAGATCTTGCCTCGAACCATGTGGCCAGCCCATCACCCATTCCGGCGACAAGAAAACGCGAAGGTGCATGAGCGATAATATTCATATCGACCAGGACAATTGAAGGATTCATTTTTTGATAGTG
>JADFXK010000398.1:0-3365 GCA_015233625.1 Deltaproteobacteria bacterium
AAGAGTGTCCTACCACAGCATACTGATATTATGAATTTTGTCCAGTACTATTACTATGTAGATGATAATACAAAACTTATAAATTCATCGGTTATCTTGGGTAGCATTAAACTACCCGCACAGGTCGGAAATTTTCAAAATATTGGATATAATATCCTAAGGTTATCGCAGACTATTTCTTTAGCTAAGGAATAGCCAGGCCGATGCTGCCCTTATCCTCCTTTAAACATAACGAACCTCGTGAGTAAGAAATTCCCAAATTTAAAGAGAAGTGATCACATTTTCCAAATATCAAGAACAGTATTATCGCCGGTGAAAAAGTAAGCCATTTTGACCGGTGAAAAAGTACACCACCCCGGCCGGTCAAAAGTATGCCACCCTGACTTTTTGTCTGCCTCTCCATCTTTTGGAGGGAGCGATGAGGGGAAGAGGAGGGAGCCCGTAGGGCGACTGACGATTCCCCTCATCCGAGAGGGATTGATTAACATCGATTCTCGTCGGCTAAACTGGCTTCGGTGGTGTCAAATTCGCCCTTGACGTTGTTGGGACATCAGCTGTATCTTGTGAAACAGAAAAGAGGTCTCATGGTGCCAGAGCGTTGCCTTATAAGACTTGTAAACGGCTACCTGCTTCCATCGGCATCGATTAACGATATGCCGACAGTGACTGCGGATTCGCCTTAGATATTACAAGACTTGTAATCGGCATCACCCACACACGTCGCCATGAAATTGTTAACAACGGATCGCTTAGGTTGTGACGAATTAGGTTATCTTTCGTTTGGCCAACAAGGCTCAAACCTATTTCCCTGGTTGGTCTGACTGGGTGGCAACAATATCACTCATGTGATCTTTAGTATGCTTACCCCTGACTGGAAAAATGGTTCGAGAAAACGCTGTGGCCACTACGACCGCCGACCGGTTCGCCGTGACTAAGAGGCCCCTGATCTGGGAGGAACAAGTTATAGAAAAAAGTTAAACGGCCCCATCTCATTAACAATAAAAAACAATCTTCTTTATCTGGAAGATTTAATAGATAGAATAGCTACCCCAAAAGTGGGCGGTATGCTATTGGTTTGCCCTGATCATAGAGTGGTATACTTTTAAACCGGCGATTTTGGCATACTTCCTGACCGGCGGTAACAGTAGCAGCGGTGTTTGCTCTCGAAGCGATCCCACCCCTTGGCGATAACATCATGAATATATGCACGGATATGCTCCGACGAATCAATACACTCCAGATCGGTGATATGCATGGATAGCAAAGCCTCCTTGGAGTAGCCGCTCATAGTGCAGAGAGCATCGTTGACTTCCAGGATGCGTCCTTCCATATCAACTGCCCAGAAACCGTCCATGGACGTTCGAATAAGTGTCTGGTACCGTTCATCACTACTTATTAACGCTGCCTCCATCCGCTTACGCGCGGTAATGTCCTCGATGATGGAGAGATACATTTCGGGAGCTATTTTCTCAGTGGTAATGAGTAGAGTCACTTCCTGCCTCGTCAGCATTGAGGTGTACGGGCCTTCGTATCGATGAATTCCACCGTTAGCAATGGCGTCGGCCAAGTTTTGTCGCACTGGTCCTTCCGTCATTCTGGCCAGGAGGTTTAGGCCGAGGTAATCTTCTCGCCTAGCTCCAAAGATGTCGGCGAAATGCTGGTTACAGTCCAAAACCAAGCTTTGTCCGTCAAGAAGAATCAGACCGATGCGCGAGCGTTCAAAAACGGACCGGAATTTATTTTCGTTTTCACGCAAATCTTCTTCCATTTGCTTACGCTCAGTAATATCACGGGAGACAGCCAACAAACGATTAATGTCGCCGTTGGAGTCTTTGATCGGCGTAATGACATTTTCCCACCATTTTGGCGTTCCTTTAGCTGTTTCACAATAGCCATAAAATATCCCCGCCTCATCTTTCTTGGCCCTTGAAATAGCCTCCAGGGCAGACTCTCTATCCTTATCTTTGAAAAAATCAATCCATGATCTATGCAAATAATCCGTTATATCATCAATCTCCAGTATTTTTTGCCCACCACTACTCATCAATAATAAATTCCCTTCCAGATCTAGAACCTTGATGCAGTCGTTACTACTGTCGATAACACGTTTAGCAAATTCCTCGCTCTCCCGCAGCGCTTCTTCAGCCTTTTTCCGTTCGCCAATCTCCTGTTGAAGTTCTCTGGTCCTCAGGGCCACCTGCTTTCTTATGGATAGAAACCAGGCGACAAGTAAAAGAGCCACGCATCCGACTGCGGCAACGGTGAGCAGAATGTATTTTATAACCGTTTGCATGATCTTTTCGGATGACTCTGCCATGCCAAACCATTTCGAATAGATCTGATCATACTCCCCGGTGGCCTTTATGATACTCAGTCCATCGGACAAGCGGTCAAGAAGGGCCTTGTTTCCTTTCCGTACTGCGAAACTAAAGGGTCTGGTATAATCATCTACCACGACAGGAGATTGCTCCAGATTGCTGAGTCCCAGTTTTTTTAGATTAAGCAGGCCCACAAGTTTCGGCATCAGAGCGGCGTCTCCTTTTCCGGCAGCCAGGAGCCTAAGGGCATCAACCAGGCTGTCCGTCAGCACAAGCCGATCTATCGTTATCAGCCCTTTTGAAACCAAATACTGGTGGGCGGCGTCATCCTTCATCACTATGACTCTCTTGCCCATCAAGTCTTTTATTGATTTTATCGTGTTATGATTTTTGGGGACGAAAACGGCATCGTAGGAGATGGTGTGAGGAATTGAGAAATCAAATAATTTATCCCTTTTCTTGGAATACGCCATCATGGGCAGAAGGTCGATCTGCCCGGTCTCAAGGGCCTTCATGGCCTGGTCCCAAGGACCGGCATGAATATCGATCTCTAATCCCATGACTTTGGTCACTGCTTTGACCAGGTCCACGCTGTAACCATCCGGGATGCCATCTCGGTTCACGAAGGTATAAGGATAGTAGTTTTCTACAATGATTGTTGAAAGGTGCTTTTTAGGAAGCGGCTGTTCGTTGGGCACGACGTTTTCTTGGATTTGGCTTTGGGGCGGCAGGATAGGCGTCGTCACTTTATCTTGATTGGTTGTTTGAAGATGCGGCTCCTCGGCAGCGTAAACCGAGAACCCTAAGCCAAGGATTGTGACCAGGAGAATAAGAAATAGTCGCCTATAATGCCGACATAAAGAAATCTTGAAATTGGTCATGGTTCATTGTCCTCCGGTATCAATTTTATGGCTCTTCGCTATTCTGAGTGGGTAGCTCTGGGGCCTCTGCTCCCAGGTCCCTGGAGTTTACCACTTTCATACCAATACCTGCGACGGTCTATTTTCGATTAGATTATAAGTGTAATTAACTACATATTATTGATGG
>JADFXK010000398.1:3382-4032 GCA_015233625.1 Deltaproteobacteria bacterium
AGATCTGCGGTGGACTAAGACACAATCTCTCTGCATTACCCGGTGCGGTTATCTCAATTCCGATAGTGAGTATATTTTTAAAATAAATACAATTTATTGCGACACGTTAAAGAATATAAATCATGAATTAAGAAAGTTACAATTACCCACTCCAACTATAGAAGAGGCATCGAAATTGAGCAAGGCGGAAATGTTTGTCCCGTCAGGCCAGTCAGCTTACGAAATTATAAGGAGTGAAGTAGTATCCTGTCTTTTTGAGTTGATGATAACAATAATCACATAGGGTTATAATTAAAAGAGCGACACGAGTCGCTGATTTAGCCAAAAAATGGGGTACCAAAAAACATGGCATTGGGGTGGGTCATTTTTGGGTTACCATTCTCAATAACCAATATTGGTTGCTTTAATTGCCCAATTATCCATAACATGTTAGAGGAAATCGTCAGTAGAAATATTTCTTACCCTATCTAATGCAAGATTCAGTTCTTTCACATGTGATTTTGCTCTTTCCCAATTTTCTTCTAGTGCTGCCTGGTGAAGTTTGGCTGAACAATCCTCAATTTCTTTAGCACAAACTGTAGCAGCCACTCCCTTGAAGGAATGCGCCAGCTGTAATAATTTGTTTGAGTCTCTAATTTCAAGTGCTTGAT